>DASXTD010000547.1:0-11512 GCA_036505655.1 Chloroflexota bacterium | reverse complement strand
CCTCGACGTCGGCACCGGCGGCGCTGATATTCCCGCCGCCCTCTCCACCAGCTTCCGAGCCACGGGGTTTCCACTGGATCTTTACGGCGTGGACCGCAGCGGGGAAATCCTGCGTCATGCAGCCATCGGCAGTCCGGGCATCTCTCTCGCCGTGGCCAAGGGAGAGTCCCTGCCGTTTGCAGACGGTACATTCGACGCGACCATGTGCTCGCTGATGCTGCACCATCTGTCGCCCTCCCAGGCAGTAGAGGTGCTTCAAGAGATGCGGCGAGTGGCGCGCCGAGGCGTCGTAATCAACGATCTGGTTCGGAGCCTGCCCGGCCTTTGGGGCGCCTGGCTTTTCGGCCATCTTTGCACCGCGAATGCATTGACCCGCCACGACGCTCCCCTGTCGGTCCGCCGCGCTTACTCTCGGACAGAAATCCTCGGGCTGCTCCACCAGGCCAGCCTCGAGCCCATCCACATGGAAACACGGTGGTTTCGGGTCGGAATCGCCGCAAGGCCTGCCCCGTGACCTCGGTCGATGCTGATGTCATCGTTGCTGGCGGTGGTCCGGCTGGCGCAGCGACCGCGACTCGTTTGGCTCGCCTAGGCTGGGAAGTCCTGCTCTTCGACAAAGCCCGATTTCCCCGCGAAAAGCCTTGTGCTGAATTCCTGAGCCCCGGTGCAGTCGCCCAACTGCACGAGGTCGACATCCTGGATGCGGTCCAGGCAACCTCGCCAGCTCGCCTGGAAGGGATGCGGATCGAGGCCGATCAGGCCACCTGCGATATCCGCTACACGCAGCCTGACGGCACACACGGAGCCATGGGCATTCAGCGTCCCGTTCTCGATTCGATCTTGCTGGAGCAGGCCCGGTCGCAGGGCGTGCGGGTCTGCGAGGGAACCGTGGTCCTGGGCTCGCTTGGCGAGCAGGGCCGGGTGCACGGAGTGATTGTTCGGCAGGGAACGTCGGGCTGCCGAGAAGTGCAGGCTCGCTTCGTCGTGGGGGCGGACGGACCGCATTCCCGCATCGCCGGCTCGCTCGGTCTGAACCGATCGGCCCGCTGGCCACGCCGCCTTGGCCTCACCGCCCGCTACGCCGGGGACTTCCCCGCGACGGGCTTTGGCACCATGGTCGTTGGCTCCGATAGCTACTGCGGTCTGGCCCCGTTGGGCCACGGACTGCTTAACGTCGGCCTGGTAATCCCATTGGGAGCACATAACTCGTCCGAACCGGTCGCGACATTGTTTGAGCGACAGATTCGCGGCCTCCCCGGGGTCCGGTCTCGTCTCGGCACCGCGGAGAGGGTCACCGACATACGCGGAAGCGGCCCGCTGGCGCACTCAGTTCGACGGGTGGCGGGACCGGGCTACGTCCTCGTCGGAGATGCCGCCGGCTTCCTCGACCCATTTACCGGCGAAGGCATCTTCCGTGCGCTGCGGGGAGCGGAGTTGGCCGCTCACGTAATCGACGCAGCGCTCCGCGAAGGCCAAGAAGCCACGGCAACGGTCGCGCGCGCTTATCGGCATGCGCGCACGCGAGCCTTCCAGGACAAAGAACGCCTGTGCTGGCTGGTCCAGCTTTTTCTCACCCAGAGGCCTCTGTTCAGCTACATCCTTCGGCGCCTACACTCGCGGCCGAACCTCCGCGCTGTGCTTGCCGGAGCTCTGGGGGACTTCGGCCCCGCTGCTTCGGCCTTGTCCCCGGCCTTTCTGTCGTCGTTGTTGCGGCCCTGACAGAAAATGCACGCCGAGAACGAGATCTATATCCACGCCCCGGCGAGGGAAGTCTACGAGCTGGCCGCCGCCGTCGAGCGTTGGCCTGACTTCCTGCCCCACTATCGCTGGGCGCGAGTGCTCGAGACGCACGAGGACCACCGCCTCCTCGAAATGGCCGCGCGTCGCGACCGCATACCGCTGTGGTGGTGCGCCGAGCAGCGGCTTTTCCCCGATGAACCGGGAATCACGTTTCGCCACGTCCGGGGCATCACGACTGGCATGGAAGTCGCCTGGACCTTCGAACCGCGGTCCGACGGCTGTCTGGTCCGGATCGAACACCATCTGCGGATGCGGGGCGGCGCCCTCGGTAGCCTCCTCGCCGACCGGCTGATTCGTCCCCAATTCGTGCAGGTGATCGCATCTCGCACGCTCCGCTGTTTCAAAGAGCGACTAGAAGCTCAGGCAGCCGCAGTCCGCCGCTCCAGCCAACTAGGTCGTGAAGCATGAACCCTCGGCGCGTCGTCATCACCGGTATCGGCGCTATCACCCCGATCGGCCGGGGAAAAGACGGCCTCTGGCAGGGGGTTCGAGCGGGGCGGCGCGCGGGCCGAACCATCACGCGCTTCGATCCTTCGCCATTCCCCTCCCACGTGGCCGCGGAGATCGTCGATTTCGACCCGCTCGATTACATCGAGTCCCGGCGGGTTCGCCGCATGGACCGCTTCTCCCAGCTCAGCGTGGCGGCCGCTCGTCAGGCACTCGAGGATGCAGGCATTTGCCTGGGAAGCTCGGAGCTGCGCGAAGCCGCCGTCTACCTGGGCAGTGCACTGGGGGGCGTTAGCTACGCCGAGGAGCAGCACACCCGTTACCTCGCTGACGGATTCCACGCGGTCGATTCGACTCTGGCGCTGGTCGTTTTCGGCGGAGCTGGCGCGACGAATGTCGCCATGGACCTGGGAATCAACGGCTCCGTCATCGGCAACGCCAATTCGTGCGCCTCCGGCCTGATCGCTATCGGCCAGGCGTTCGAGCTTATTCGTTCGGGTGCCACGTCGTTGGCGCTGGCTGGCGGTGCCGAGGCGCCGTTGGCCCCGCTCGCATTCGGAGCCTTCGCTCGCGTGCATGCCCTTACGACGCGGAACGAATGCCCGGAGTCAGCCAGCCGACCGTTCGATCGAAACCGAGATGGCTTCATGATGGGTGAGGGCAGCGCCGTCCTGGTCCTCGAGGATCTAGAGAATGCCCTTCGTCACGATCGCCGGCCTTTAGCTGAAATCGTGGGATTCGGCGTTACTAATGACGCTTATCACATGACCGCTCCACTGGCCTCGGGCGAGCAAGCCGCCCGGGCCGTCACACTGGCCCTCACCCAGGCACGAATCGACCCCAGTGACGTCGGCTACCTCAATGCCCATGCCACCGGCACTCCTCTGGGAGACGCCGCTGAGGCTCGGGCGATCGACGTGGCATTCGACACGGCGGCCGAGCGCTTACCCGTAAGTGGAACCAAGGGCCTGCATGGACACGCACTTGGTGCGACCGGTGCCATCGAAGCCGCCATTACCGTCCTGGCCCTTCAGCACGGCTGGCTCCCGCCGACGGCCAACCTGGAGGAGCCTGATCCTGAGTGCGGCCTGAGCCACGTCCCGGCGTGCGGCCTCACCCGAAATGTGGAATTCGCGGTAACCAACTCGTTCGGCTTCGGAGGGATCAACGCCAGCCTCGTCCTCCGCCCCCTCTAGCCAAGCTGTGGCGATTCGAGCGTACGTCGGCCTGTTCCATCTGATTCCCATTGCCTTGGTGCTGCTGGCGTCAGGAATCTTCATGGGGTTGGCGTACCGGGGATTCCCACAGATTGAGCGGCTGGTCCCGTTCCTCGCTGCGATGCTGCTCACTCAGATAGCTATCTCGTTTCACAACCATTACTGGGACCGGGACTTGGATGCCCGCACCAAGCCCTGGCGGGCGCTTCCGGCCGGCATCGTTGCCCCAGGCGTTTTGCATGGTCTGGCCTGGGCACTGTTTGCCGTAGGCGTGCTTATCGCCGGGACCCTCGAAATGGCGGTCGCTGGACTGGTGGCCTTCGGCACGCTGTCTGCCTTCGCCTACAACCGCTGGCTGAAGGACAGTATCTGGAGCTGGGTCCCGTTCTGGCTGGCCATGCCGACCCTTCCGGTGGCGGCGTTCGCGGCAGCACAGGCCTTCCGACCGGTCCTCCTCCAGGGCTACCTGATCGGGATCCCAATCGTGGTGGCGGTTCACCTATCTGATTCGCTACCGGACATCGCTGACGACCGGGCGAGCGGCGTGCTCGGCCTCCCTCACATGCTTGGCCTTCGATGGGCAAACATTGCCGCCTGGGGCCTACTCGCCTTGGGGCTGGCCTTGATCGCGATTACCCGACCTCAGCCAAGCCTCTTCGACCCCTGGCTCTTCGCGTCAGTCGGGCTCTTGGGTCTGTCGATCCTGCTCTCCATTGGAGCAAAGCTTCGCTGCGGCTCGGCCTCCAACGGCTCCAAGGTCACGCTACCCTGGCAGCGACCGATCCTGCTTGGCTGCGCCGGTACCCTCGCGGTCAGCTGGCTCGCCGCGCTGTAGCAGCCGACCGAGGGCAAGGACCTAGCGCAGCACAAGGCCCAAGGTTTTGCAATGCCTCCCAGGTGCTACCTGGGCTTGCGGAGGCTGTGGGCTAGCGCTTGCATCGCCGTGGCCGCACCCGGGAGCGTGATGTCGTACTTGTGGGCCAGGTCGAGCGCGTTGCGGAGGATCGGATAGTACGCCCAGCTGGCGTCTTGCTGCCCTCTGCCGTGCAAGAAAACGTCGGCGACGTGGCTTGAGGCCGCACTGGTCTGCACAACCTCCTGGAACACTTCCACGTCGACTCCCGCCGCCGCGGCCAGCCGAAAGCCCTCAGATGCCGCGAGCAGATGCTCGGCGGTCATGGTGTTCTGCAGGATCTTGGTCACGGCACCCATGCCCATGCCACCCAGCAGGAAGATGTTTCCCCCGGTCGTTTCCAGCACCGGCCGGACTTTCTCGAGCGTCGACCGATCCCCGCCGCACATGATGCACAGCGTCTTGCTCTCGACTCCTTGCGTGCCACCGCTCATTTGCGCATCCAGCACGTCGATGCCATGACTCTTGATCTCAGCCGCGATGGCCTCCATCTTGGTCGGATGCATCGAGGTATGGATCACGACAGTCAGGCCCGGATGTCCGCCGGCCAGCAAACCGTCCGGGCCATGCAGCACCATTTCGACCGGCGGCTCGGGGCCATCCCTCTTGTCCGCCACCGCGTTTTCTTCTTCGCGCACCGCGATGTCAACAATGTCCGCGTACTCCGCTACCTCGCGCGGCGATTTCGCCGCCTTCGCCCCAAGCTTCACCAGGGCGGCGATCGGCTCCGGGTCAAGGTCATACACGATGAGATCGAAGCCGGCTTTTACAATGTTGGTCGCAAAGGGACGGCCCATCGCCCCAATCCCGATGAATCCCACCTTCTGAGCCATCTCATCCCCTCGACGTCGTAATATGAAGCCCCCCAGGCTCTCGGATCGGGCCAACTATAGGTTGTTTTGAACCGTCGGCGCTCTGGCCACGATCTCTGCGCTAGAATCGTGCCCAGCGCCCGGGCCACACTGAGGGGGATGAGCTAGTAATGCTGCATTCACTTGCATCACACCGGCCGTCGGCCCTGCCGACATGATCACTGCTGAGGACAATCGACTCCTTACCCAAACCGGACCGGGGACCCCGGGCGGGGAGCTGCTGCGCCGCTACTGGCAAGTCGTGGCCACGGTGCCCGAGCTGAGTGCAGAAACCCCCACCAAGCACGTCCGCATTCTGAGCGAAGACCTCGTGCTGTTCCGCGATAAGAGCGGTCGGGTTGGCCTCCTCGCCGACCACTGCCCGCACCGCGGCGCCTCGCTGCTCTACGGCCGAGTCGAAGAGCGCGGCATCGCGTGCGCCTATCACGGCTGGTTGTACGACATCGAGGGCAACTGCCTGGAGACCCCCGCCGAGCCAGCTGACAGCAAGCTCTACCTGACGGTCAAGCACCGCGCCTACCCGGTCCAGGAGCGCTACGGCCTGTATTGGACCTACATGGGCCCGCCGCCCGCGCCGCTACTCCCTCGCTTCGACGTCGCCGAGGTTGGAGCCGTCAAGAACGTCAGCGTGTCCCGTCAGGACTGCAACTGGCTCCAAGTCGCCGAGAACAATCTCGACCAGTCCCACACCGTCATCCTCCACCAGGCTACGCGCACCCGGGGCATGGCGGGGTCCAATTCCGCGCGCGGTCTCATCGACGAGCTCGCCGGCCTCGAATACATCGAGGCACCGTTTGGCATCAAACGCCATAGGATCGACACCAGCGGCTACGACGACACCGATCTCCTCGTTTTTCCCCTGGGGGCCCGCATCTACAACCACTTTGCTTACAAGGTCCCGGTTGATGACACGCACAGCAAGCGGTACAGCGTGATGTCGGACCTCGGGATCGATGACGGACGGCGGGATCCGAGCTGGAGCGGCACCGACGGCGCCATCACGTTCGGCCAAACGCCGGTCGGGAAGACTCCCCCCGATGCCATCCACCCGGTGGCCACCTACAACATGGATCGACTGCAATGGCAAGACTTCATGGCGGTGGAGACCCAGGGTGCAATCTCGCCGCGTGAGAACGAGCGCTTGGGCACCGCGGATCGCGGGATCGTGCTCCTGCGAGAGATGCTGAAGCGCGAGATCGAGAAGGTCCAGAACGGCCTCGATCCCATCGGGGTGATTCGCGATCCCGCCCACGAGACTATCGATACCCACATCGACATCTACATTGGGATGTCGCTTCGCTTCCCGCCAGACCGCGCTCGGGCCAACGCCCGATGACGACAGTTGGGACGCAGACCATATGACGTTGCTGCCCATGCGGGACCAGACTGCCATCACCGGCATCGGCTGGACCGAGTTCACGCGCGGCTCCGGCTCATCCACCGCGGTGCTCGCGGCCCAGGCCGGCATGATGGCAATCGAGGACGCGGGCCTTCAGATCAACGACATCGATGGCATCGTGAGCTGGTTCCATCGTAAGAGCGACACCGTCCACCCGCGCGATCTGGCGGACATGCTCGGCCTCCCCGAGTGCAACTTCCATTTCTTCCACGACGGCGGTGGAAGCTGGAACGCGGCGGCGGTCCTGACGGCATCGATGATGGTCTACAGCGGTATCTGCAAGAACGTGCTCATCTATGTCGCGCGCAATCGCTACAGTGAGGGGCGGGCCAAGCGAGCCAGCGATGCCTACGACACCAGCGGCCCCGAACAATGGTCCGCGCCTTTCGGCTCCAATCACGCCGCCGCGGGCTTCGGCCAGTACGCCACCGCCCACATGGCCCAGTACGGCACCACCACGCTCGACTTCGCCCATCTCGCGGTCACTCAGCGCAAGCACGCCACGCTCAACACAAAGGCGATGATGCGCAAGCCGATCACGATCGAGGACCATCAGAACTCCCGCTGGATCATCTACCCGTACCGCCTCCTCGACTGCTGCCAGGAGAACGATGGCGCCGTCGCCGCGGTAATCAGCTCAGCGGGCCAGGCCGCGCACCTTCGCCACAACCCCGTCTACATCATGGGCGGCAGCATGGGACAGGAGAATCGTGACGGGGACGGCAGCGGCTCCGGGGCCCGCGCGTTCGAAGGAGCCGGCATCAGTCCACGCGACGTGGATGTAGCCGAGATCTACGACAACTTCAGCTTCATGTGCCTGAAGCACCTCACCGACTTCGGGCTGGTCCCTCCAGGCCAGGTCGGCGCATGGGTCCGTGAGGGCCACAACGGCCTCGATGGCGAGATGCCCGTCAATACCCACGGCGGCCTCCTCTCCGAGGGCCACTTCATGGGCTTCAACCACGTGATCGAGGCCGTGCAGCAACTCCGGACCGAGGGCGTCGTGGACGATCTCTGCGAGGGTCCACATACGTACGACCGCGCGACCTGCAGGCAGGTTCGCGACCCGGAGATCGCGTTCGTAGGCGCCAACCTCACCAACAGCGCGGTCATCCTGCGCAAGGGCTGATTCCTGAGTCTTGACGCGTGCGGAGCCTTTACCTAGTATGCCTCGGGTTCCCCCTAAGAACGAGTCAAAAATCGGCCGGCTTGGAGCCGTTAAATGAAGGGCATCGTCTTCACGCTTCTACAAGAGGTGGTCACAAAAGAGCATGGGGAACGGACCTGGGATTCCCTGCTCGAATCGGCCGGCCTCGAAGGTGCCTATACAGCGGTAGGTACCTATCCTGACCAGGAGCTTGTGGCCCTAGTGGCGGCCGCGGCTGCTGCGCTCCAGAGCCCTCCCGACGATGTGCTGCGTTGGTTCGGTCGGAAAGCCCTTCCGCTCCTCGCGGGCCAGGTCCCCCAGGTGTTTCAGGGCCACACTTCCACCCAGGGGTTCCTGCTTACCCTCAACGAGGTGATCCACCCAGAAGTACGAAAGCTTTTTCCTGGCGCCTACGCCCCTGAGTTCGACTTTACGCTGCGTGACAACGGCCTCGCATTGGGCTATACGTCGGCGCGCCGGCTGTGCTCCTTTGCGGAAGGCTTGATCCTGGGTGCCGCGGACTACTTCGGTGAACGAGCTGAAGTCATCCATGAACAGTGCATGAAGCGTGGTGACGCTACGTGCAGGTTGAGTTGCACCTTTTCGGCCGTTCCTCTGTGATCGGATCGTCGTTTGATCGTCCCACCGGAGAACCCACTCCCGACGAGCTAGCCAGGCGGCTGGAGCGCGAGCGGAAAGCACGACACAGAGCAGAGGAGATAGCGGAGTCGGCGACTCGCGAGCTCTATGCCGCTATCCAGGAGCTCAAGCTCACCAATGCCGAGCTCGACCGCCGCGTTGAGCAACGAACCGCCGAGGTGCTGGCCGCCTATCGCGAGCTCGAGCTGTTCAGCTCTTCGGTGTCCCACGACCTGCGATCTCCGCTTCGGGCCATCGATGGATTTAGCCAGATCCTCCTGGAGGACTATGGTGATCAGTTGGATGGGACTTCCCGAGGCTTCGTCGAAAGGATCAGCGGGGCAGCCCGCCGCATGGATCGCTTGATCGATGCCTTGTTGGGCCTTTCGCGCGTGTCGCGAGCGCCCGTCCGTGTCCAGGAGGTCGATCTGACCGCGGCCGCTCGGGACATTGCCGCCGACCTTCAGCAGGGAGAGCCGGAACGGATTGCGCAGTTTCTCTTCGCCGACAATCTGGTGGTCCAGGGCGACCCCGACCTCCTGCGGGACGTGCTGCAGAACCTGCTGAACAACGCCTGGAAATTCACCCGCGGCCGCCCCCAGACCACCATCACGTTCGATTTCACCGAAAGAGACGGCCAGCCCGTCTACTACGTTCGCGACAATGGAGTCGGCTTCGACCCATCCTACGCCGACCGGCTATTCCGCGCCTTTGAGCGGCTCCATGATCCGACCGAATTCGAGGGGGATGGAATCGGCCTGGCAACTGTGCAGCGAGTTCTGGCACGCCACGGCGGCGAGATCTGGGCAGATGGGGCGATCGACGGCGGCGCCACTTTTTATTTCACTATCGGCGAGCCCGTCGGGTCCCCCGCTCAATAGCAGCCCCAAACTCGATCCCGTGCTATCCTAGCCACGCCTCAGCCCTGATCGAAGGTCAGCCCATGGCGGAATACACAAAGCCACTCCCCACACCGGACGCGGAGACCCGCCCTTTCTGGGATGCGTGCAAAGAGCATGAGCTGCAGGGCCAACGCTGCACGGCCTGTGAAAAATTCCGATGGCCTCCCAGCCCGCTCTGTCCCCACTGCCGATCCTGGGACTTCGAATGGGCAAAGCTCCCCGGCACCGGCGAGGTGTACTCGTATGTAGTGGTCCAGTACTCCGCGGTCCCGGCCTTCGCCGCCGAGATGCCCTACGTCGTCGCGCGCATCACCCTGGACGGCACCGATGGCGCCATGCGCCTCACCAGCAATGTGATCGGCTGCCCTCCCGACGACGTCAAGCCCGGCCTCCGCGTCGAAGTCGTCTTCGAGGACGTGACCTCCGAGGTCACCCTCCCCAAGTTCCGCCCCAAGTAGCAACTGGAGGCGCGGAGGCAAATTACGGTGCGCCGGAGGTCGCCGTCGAAACCCAAGCGCGGTGGGTTAGACGGACCAGCTCCATTCGTAGACATTCCAGAACCAGTCGGCGTCCACGGATTTCACATTGATGCCCTGCAGCCTACTCGCGTAGGCGAGAACGGCTGCCGAGTCTCAGAAGCGGAGTCCGGGAAGTGGACAGGGCGACCGGCCCCACCTACACTGTTGCGCTGTGAAAATCGGGCTGATGTCGGACATCCATTGCAACCTGGAGGGCTTGCAGGGCGCCCTTCGCGAGCTGGCTGACTGCCAGGAGCTCCTTTGCGCGGGCGATCTGCTCTACCAGTACCGCTTCTCTACCGAGGTCCTCGCCCTGCTCGAAGACCGCGGGGTGCACGCCATCGTCGGCAACCACGACCGGACCATCCTTCACACCTCCGCCCATCCGCTGCGCGCGTCCGTTGACCCGGCCGCTCTGGATTACCTAGCGACCATCCCACTAACCCTGTCGCTGGAGTTCGACGGCTTGCGAGTCGCCATGTTCCACGGCGCTCCCTGGGACGACCCCACCAGTATTTCGGCCACCTACATCTATCCGGAAAACCAGGCCGATCTGCGCCGAGTCGCGCAGGTCGACGCCGATGTCGTCGTCCTCGGCCACACGCATCGCGCCTTTGCTACCCGCATCAATGGCACCCTCATCGTGAATCCAGGCTCCTGTGGCGAGCCCCGCGACGGCACCGATCTCCTTAGGTGCGCGATCCTTGATACCAGTGACGGCCAGGTCGAATTCCGCAAATGGCCCCAATAACCCCATCGGTTCGGCTCCGCAAGACAGCCAGCGCAGCCCTGGCGCTGATCCTTCTGCTACCCGCCTGCGCCCCAGCTGCCTCGCTCGGGCCCATCTCTGAATCTGGGCGCTCGATCACGGCCGCCCCGAAGCGGATCACCGCAGCCATCATGGGGGAGCCCCATGCGCTCTACAACAAGCTCAACGTGGGCGGGACCATACCAGGCACCGACGCCCTCGAGGAGCTGGTTCACTCCAATCTGGCGATCCTGGACAACCACGGCGAGTTGGCCGTTCAGATCGGGACCGCGATTCCTTCTATCGAAAACGGCCTCTGGAAAGTTGCTAGCGACGGCCATATGGAGATGACCTGGAAGATTCGCTCAGGCGCTCGTTGGCACGACGGCACACCCCTCACCTCGGAGGACCTCGCCTTCACAATTCGGGTCTCGCGCGACGTGCCTGAGTTTCGCATTCCCGTCTTTGCTGGACTGGAGGCCCTGGAAACTCCTGACTCGTCGACGGCGATCGCGCGCTGGGAGCGGCCCTACATCAACGCCGATGCGCTCTTCACCCGCGCGGTGGCATCACCGATCCCTAGACATCTTCTCGAGCAGAGCTTCTTGGACAACAAGGCCGCTTTCGTCGACCAGCCCTATTGGACCTCGGAATTCGTCGGCACCGGAGCTTTCAAGCTCAAAGAGCTTGTCCAGGGCAGCCATGTGCTCCTGGAGGCGAATCCGGACTACGCGCTGGGCCGACCGAAGATAGACACAATCGAAGTCAAGTTCATGTCGGGCTCCGCCATCGTGGCCAACCTCCTCGCCAATGCCGTGGACGTGACGTTGGGACGCAGCATTTCACTCGAGCAGGCCAGCGAGCTCGTCGACCGATGGACCGAGGGCAAGCTCGACGTCATGCCCGCTGC
>DASXTD010000546.1:0-1634 GCA_036505655.1 Chloroflexota bacterium | reverse complement strand
ATCGGGCCGGGTGGTGCTCAGATCATCATCGACGATCCCTCCGGTAACCCGATCGAGCTGTTCCAGGCTAGGCGGTGAGCCGCCACTCCGACTTACCGTGCACGCACCAGTTCGTCTCCGAACGGCACTGTCGCGTGGGAGCTTCGCCTCGCCGCCGTCTAACAAGCGCATGCAGCTGACGGCGCTTCAATTCTAAGGAACGTAGGGTAGTACGCAGGTACGAAGTCGCCGCGACTGATGCGCGGTCCGTTAGGCCGCAGCGCTACCCGAGCGGCGCTCGGCAGTTCCAGGGATAGAGGGGATCATTATGCGAGCCTACTTACAGATTTCTGGTGCCCTGTTTGGACTGATTGCCTTAGGCCATCTCCTCCGGCTCTTCCGCCACTGGCCGATCGATCTCGCCGGATATATGGTGCCCATATGGGCCTCGTGGCTCGGACTACTTCTCGCTGGCGGACTCAGCATCTGGGCGTTGCGACTGATGCGAGGTATGACTCGCATGGCCTGATGCATTTAGGCGAAGGCTGCGGTCTAACAAGCGCATGCAGCCGACGGCGCTTCAGGTCTAAGGAACGTAGGATTGGCCGAAACTCAGAAATCGCCGCAGCTGATGCGCGGTCCCTTGGGCAGCGACGAAATGAGAGGCGTGCTTTTAACGCTATTCCTCGTTGCGCTTGCGTGCGCGTCTCCGCGGGATACCGTCCAGGGGCGTGCTGAGGTGCTGAGTTGGTCCCCAGAGTCGAGGGTTCTGCGCTTTTGTGAGTCCAAGCTCGAGTACCAATTGGGGATCTTCACCTCGTCTGCCGATGGCATCGGCGCACGCGAAGTGGAGCGTTGGCTCGCGGCCCAGCCCGGGCCCATCCTTGTTGAGGTTGTCGGGTTCCCGTCCACACTTCCATCGGGTTGGCGACCGGCGACGGGCGTGACCGGCGTCCTCAGTGTGGGTCACATTGAGCCAGTCGCTCGAGGAGACTGTAGCTAGCCGCGATCCGTTAGGCGGCTTGAGTCGAGTGCCCGCCCCCTGTGGAAACGAGCGCAACCTGAGCAAACTAAAGCTTCGCTTGAGAGGCCCCGTTGTCTGATCCCGTCGACGCCCTGATACTCGATCTCCTCGAATGGATCGGGTCTGATTCGAAGCCCTATGCCGAGGTCATGGCCGCGTGGCGCACCTCTTGTCCCCGTCTTCCTGTCTGGGAGGATGCCAATGAGCGGGGCTTCATTGCACGTCACTCTGAGAAGGGCGTCGGAGCGTTCATTTCCCTGACCGCCCTTGGGCGCGAGCATCTCGCCAGGCATCGTGCCGATTGATAGTTCAGGTTGCGAAGGCTGTTGGTAGCACTGGGAATTTGTATCTGCTGCCTGATCGTCTACCTGAGGCCCGCTCCATCGGGATCGGAGAAGCAAGCATTTCGTGCGACCTTCCCGGTAGGCTGGTGGGCACTGCGTAGGGGCGTCCTGCGCGTGCCCGCGCTACGCCGTCCGACGCTCCAGCGTCAACTCCGGCTCCGCCTGCGCCGATTCCAGGTATCTGGTCCTGGCAGCCTCCACTAAGCCGGCCGCGCCCTTCGGAACCACTTTCCGGAAGCGGACCAGGTGATCCTCCCACTGCACCAGAATCGTCCGCGCCCGGGCGC
>DASXTD010000545.1:0-5375 GCA_036505655.1 Chloroflexota bacterium | reverse complement strand
TGCTCACAGGCGAGACGATCAACGCCACCGAGGCGGTGCGGGCAGGTCTGGTTAGCCACTTGGTACCGGAGGAGCAGCTGCAGCAGGTGCTGGACGAGCTGTTACGGAGCTTCCGCAGCAAGAGCGCATCGTCACTGCGGGTGGCAAAGCGAGCGGTGCTGCAGGCTCGAGGATCATTCCGGAGCCTGGTGGAGCCGAGTGAACGGGTCTACCTCGAGGAACTGATGGCCACGGCCGACGCGGTGGAGGGGTTGCAGGCCTTCGTGGAGAAGCGCGAGTCGATATGGGGCCACGCCTAGAGGCGCTTCTCCATCTGCTATCCTTTGAGACTGGGTCCTGGCGGACGGCGTCCTGCGGCGTTTGCTCGGCGCCTCCCGGGACTACCTGGCTCGCCCTAGAGACCCAACGGAGATAGGGATTGCCTCGTTCGGAAGAAATTCACACTTGCCTGGTCTGTCACAACATCGACTGCAAATCGCGGGGATCGGTTGAGATAGGCGAGGATATTGCTCAACAGCTCACGGAGGCCGACAGCCCTGTCCAGGTCAAGCCCTACCTGTGCTTCGGGGCCTGCCAGGAGGGTCCCAATATCGTGCTCTACCCCGAGGGCACCTGGTATATGGGGGTGAAGGCCGGTGACGCGAAGGAGATCGCCCAGCACATCATGGGTGGGCCGGTAGTCGAGCGACTCACCGCCAAGGTTGATCCGGCGCTTCGCGACCTGATCCTGGAGATTCTGGACTCTGGCATCGTCCAGTTTTAATTCCCACCCACCCGCCCTTGAGTGGAGTTGGGGGGCTGCGGCCCCCCAACGGCCCCCCGGGGTGCGACGACGCTACGAGGTTCGGGGCATGAGTGAGGCAAACGCTGGAGCCGATAGCCGTCGTCGCCGCATTTGGGAAGGCCTCAAGAAGGCTGCGTTCATGGTGTTTGCGGCCGTGATTGCTACGTTGACCGCCCTGGGCCTCGTCTTCAGCATTCTGGGATTGCCCGGCTAGTTTCGACGCGAGGATTTGAATGGAAGCGATTCTGTTAACCAAGAACCTCCAGATGGGCCCGCAGACACTGGAGGAATACCGAGCAGAGGGCGGATACGAGGCGCTTGGCCGCGCGTTGTGGGACAAGCCCGAGATCGTTCTGGCCGCGGTACGAGACTCCGGCTTGCGGGGCCGAGGAGGCGCTGGTTTTCCCGCGGGGCAAAAGTGGCAAATGGTGGCCGATGAGGCCGCGACTCCGAAGTACGTTGTCGCCAACGGCGGGGAAGACGAGCCGGGCAGCCTGAAAGATCGGCTCCTGATGGAGAACTTCCCGCACAAGGTGCTGGAGGGCGTGATTCTGGCCGCGTATGCGGTGGGCGCGTCCGAGGCGGTCTTGTACATCAACTCGGTCTACGAGCGGGCGATCGCACACATGGAAAATGCCATCAAAGAGGCGACGGGCGAGGGTTGGATCGGCGAGCGAATCGGCGGCGACCGGTACTCGCTCTCCGTGCGCGTTCATCAGGGTTCTCAGCAGTACGTGGCGGGCGAGGACAGTGCAGCGCTGGAAGTTATCGAGGGCAAGGAGCCGCTTCCACGCCAGAAGCCGCCTTACCCGGTCTCGGCGGGTCTCTTCGGGAAACCGACCGTGGTCAACAACATCGAGACCTTTGCCTACGTGCCGGCTATCGTCCGCAAGGGCGCGGAATGGTTCCGCAGCCAGGGCACCGAGGACAACCCAGGCACCATGTTGTTCACACTCCCGACTAACGTCAAGCATCCCGGCGTGGTTGAACTGCCGGTGGGGACGCCACTGCGCTCATTGATTGAGGATTACGGCGGGGGGCTAGCCAGCGGAAAGGGCGTGAAGGCGGTGCTTCCGGGCGGGCCCTCGAGTGGCCTGGTCGGCGGTGCTGACCTGGACGTGGCTATGGACCGCCAGCCGCTGATTGCGCTGGGATCGTCGCTGGGCTGCGGTGCGATGCGCATCATAGAAGAGGGCGAATGTGTCGTCGAGAAGATGAACGATATCGCTCAATTCTTCGAGCAGGAATCGTGCGGCCAATGCCCGACCTGCTCGATGGTCACGCAGACCCTGGCGAAGATCATGTCGCAGGTAACCGCTGGCCAGGGTCACGCAGCTATGCTGGACCAGGTTGCCAAGCTGGGCATGTTTGCCCGCGGGAAAGGGTTCTGCGCGCTGATCTTGATGCCGATTCCGCCGCTGTCGACCGCGATCAAGCTCTTCCCCGAGGACTTTGCCTACCACATCGAACACGGGCATTGCCGGAACGAGGACTGAGCGCCAAACCTATAATGCCCGTAGGAGGCTGTGATGGCTCTGGGCAGTGGGGTGCGGTTCCGGGCGGATGACATCTGGGATACGCCTGAGGACGGCAACCGTTACGAGGTAATCGATGGGGAGCTCTTCGTGAGCCCGCCGCCTTTGGAGCCGCACCAGCGAGGCTTGGGTGCCTTGTTCGGGCTCATCTGGAACCACGTCCGTGAGCGCCAGCTTGGCCGCGTCTACCAGGCTCCGCTCGGGGTGGTGCTCGACAAGGAAAACGGGATCCAACCGGATCTTGTGTACATCTCGGATAAGCGGCAGGGCATCATTGTCGAGCGAGGCATCGAAGGTGCGCCGGACCTGGTGGTCGAGGTGCTCTCGCGCAACACGCAGGCCAGGGATCGAGGCGTGAAGATGCGCCGCTACGCCGCGGCTGGAATACCTCACTACTGGATTCTGGACCCTCGGGCACGGGCCCTGGAGGAGTACCGACTTAGCCAGCAAGGGTACGACCTCGTCGATACCTACGGCCCGGCCGCGGTCTTCAAGCCCCAACTGTTCCCGGACCTCGAAATCACCATGGACGATCTCTGGGCCTGAGCCTTTCGAACTCAGGCAGGCCTTAAGTAGCTCAGTGACACACCGGCGGTTCTTTGACGAGGCGTTTTTTCATGTTCACCATGTGTACACATACCGCAGGAGACGTCCCATGGCCGGCCTCATCCACGTGGGAGTGCGAGAGGTCCGTAAGGGTTTGGCCGACTATCTAGACGCGGCGAGTCCAGTCGCGATCATCCGGCGCGGCCAGACGGTAGGATACTACGTCCAGCCCGAGGAAAGATCGATGAGCAAGAGTTGGCCGCGCTGAAACAAGCGGTGGGCCAATTGGAATCCCTCCTTGCCGAGCACGGCATCACCGAAGACGAGGTCGCGGGTGAGTTCCGAACCCGGCGCGGCCGTTCGTAGACTTCTGGTCCTCGACGCCAACATCCTGATACGCGCGGTGCTCGGCCCCCGAGTCTTGTCCCTCCTCAAATGCGTACGCGGAGAGGGATTCATTTCCTCGCTCCCGAGATGGCATTCACCGACGCTAGGAATTACCCCGAAGTAATGTCCCAGAGATAAGCGTTTCGGCTGAAGGTGCCGTACGCGTACAGCGTGGGGTTGTCGCTGACGGCACCCGCTATGTCACCGGGGGTTAGCGCCAGAGCGCCTTTGCGGGCGAAGAGATAGGTCGCGATGTAGTAGATCGGGAGGATGGGGAAGTCTTCCACAAAGAAGTCGCTGATCTTGCGCATGGCACCGAGCTGATCGGCCATGGCGACGCTGCCGCGCAAGGTCTGTACGAGCCGCTGGCCTTCTGCGCTCTCGTACCCAGTGCGATTCCCCACCCAGTTGTTCTGAGGCGAGGCGGCTTTCTGGAAAAGGAGGTTGAGGATGCCTCCGCCGGTGCCGTCGAACCCAGGGTACTGAGCGCGAACGGCCGCGTCGCGGGTCTCAGAGGGGCTCCAGATGTGCTCCTCCACTTCGATCCCGAGCTTTCGCCAGTACGAAGCAGCAGCGGCGATGTCGCGCTCGTTGCCAACCGCTGTATAGATGGCGGTCTTGAACGGACGGCCGTCCTTGCCGAACCGAAGCGAGCCATCAGGCCCGTACACCCAGCCCGCTTCCTGGAGCAGCGCCCTGGACCGGGTCGGATTGAATAGGAACGGGGCCAGATCTTCCCTGGTAGCTTCGTAAAGGGGATCGCTCTTGGCCAGGAGCGAGGTGGAGGCGAGCTCCGGGCTGCTTCCATTGGCGCCGTCCGAGATGTCTGCTCGGTCAAGACCTTGATATAAAGCGACTCGAACCCGGCGGTCGAGAAGGGTCGGCTCGATCTGGTACTCAGGCCGGTATTGCAGGTCGTAGCGCCGCCAGGCACCCTCGATCACGTAAGCGTTGCCATCGCCGCTAGCGTCCCACATGCGCTTGAGCTGGGCTCCTGTCTCTCCCTGCAGCGCGAGGTCAGGGATGATGTCCACCGCGCCCGCGATGATATTGGAGAACAGGGCGTTGACGTCGCCGAAGACATGGACGTGAACAGTACTGATCTTGGGCCGGCCCAGGTAGTAGCCCTCGTACCCCTCGAAGGTCAGGTCACCACCGGGATCGAATTGGGTTAGCCGGAATGGGCCGGCGCTCAGATACCCCGAAGTCCAGTACGGGCCTCCCAGGAGGTCCTCCAGGTTCTTGTCGGCGACAAACTTCTGGTAGGACTCTCTCAACAGATGCTGAGGGAAGGGCCAGAACATCTGCGGGCCCAGGACCGCGCCCTGGAAAAAGGGGCTCTTGTAGAAGACGGCCAGGGTATGGGCGTCGACCGCCTCCACTCCTGACATATAGGGGACCGCGCCGTTCAACGGAGTTGGAATTCCCCCGGGGCCGCCGATCTGGTAGGAGAACACCATATCGTCCGCCGTGAACGGGACCCCATCTTGCCAGGTCACGTTCTGGCGGAGGTTGAACACGACCTTCATCCGCCCATCGGGCAGGATGGTGATGCCGCCGTTTTCCAACGTAGGGAACGCCTCGGCCAGACGCCCTACGGGATTGCGGCTATTGGCGTCCGAAGTCACGAGCCCATCCGTGTGAAGCTCGGTCATCGCCATCCAGCCGCCGGTCGGAGTGCCTGTCGCAACGGCAAGACTCATGGCCGGAACCGTGCTGGTGATGCCAATGGTGAGTGACTTGGGCTGAGCCAGCGATGCTGCCCCGCCAGCTGCCGACTGATTCGCGGATGGAGATGGAGCAGCGCAGGCAGTACCGATCAGTGCCACCAATCCGAGGCAGCCCGCGGCCCTACCATTGAGTGCGGTGTGGATCGAAGAGCTCAACGCCATTTCGGCCTCCCTCGGTGTGAAGACTGAGCCTGGCTGGAATTGATGGCAGCCTGGCTACGGACAAAGCTACCGGACCAGGATGCGGCCCATCGTAGCAGAGATGGCCGCTCAGAATTGTCGAAGTTGGGGTCCTGCGCGCATCTATAATCGCGAATCGCGCATAGCTTAGAAGGTCAGAAAAGCGGCACTCTGAACTCGGAGCTTACCCGGGGAGGGCAGTGATGCAGGATC
>DASXTD010000544.1:0-3086 GCA_036505655.1 Chloroflexota bacterium | reverse complement strand
TGCGCCCCGGCCTCACCTGGCACGACGGGACTCCACTCACCAGCGACGATTTCTCCTTCGCGCTTGCCGTCTACAAGCAACCGCAGCTTAAGACGCAATTCCTGCCCAAGCCGCAGGACCAGATCGATGCCGTCGATACTCTTGACGCCCGCACCTTCGTGCTGAGGTGGAGCTCCGTATACCCGGGGGCCGGCTCGCTGGGCGCGGACGAGCTACCGCCCTTGCCCAAGCATCTTCTCGAGGTGCCGCTCGCCACCGTTGACCAGGGCCAGGAAGGGCTGGATGCGTTTCTCAATAGCTCGTTCTGGACTGCCTCTTTCGTCGGCGTCGGACCTTTCAAGCTCGACGCCTGGGTGCAGGGGCTGGAGCTCGACGCCTCCGCCTTCAACGGCCATGCGCTCGGCCGACCCAAGATCGATCGTCTCATCATTCGCCCCGTAAACGACGACAACGTCAACCTGACCGGCGTGCTCGGCGGTAGCTCGACCATCAGCGTTGAAGGACTCCGCTTTGAGCACGGGTCTGTCCTCAAACGCGACTGGGCGGCCACGGGCGCAGGCACAGTCGTGCTCAAGCTGGGGTCCAGGCATTACGTGCTCACCCAGTTCAAGGCGGATTCCCTCAAGACGCCCGCCCTGATGGACGTTCGAGTGCGCCGCGCGCTGGCTTACAGCGTTGACCGCGCCGGACTGAATGACGCTCTCTTCGATGGCGACGGCTACGTCACCGAAACCTTCACCGCCAAACAGGCTCCCTACAATGCCGAAGTCCAGCGCGCTCTCACCAAATACCCCTACGATCCTCGCCACTCGGAGCAGCTGATGGAGGAGGCGGGATTCCCGAAAGGTGCGGGTGGGCTCTTTTCCTCTCTGGCCTTTGATTTCTGGGAGGATGGCAGCACGATTTACGAACGCGAACAGCAAGTCATGGCCGACACTTGGACGCACGCCGGCTTCTTGATGCGGCCCTACATCATCCCCGCGGCTCAGCAAGGTGACAGTCAACTGCGAGCCACGTTCCCCGGGCTCTACGCTACCTCTGCCAGCTCCGACGAGCGGCGGGGAATCAGCATCTTTACCGCGGACGAGATAGCCCTCGCCTCGAACCGATGGCGGGGCGGAAACCGCGAAGGGTGGTCGGACGCCAACTTCGAGCGGCTGTGGAACGCCTATAACACCGAGCTCGACCGCTCGCAGCGAACTCAGGTGATCGTCTCCATGATGAAGCTGCTGAGCGATGAGCTACCTGGCATCATGCTTTACTTCAACACGGCGGTGGTCGCCCACAGCGCAGCGCTCAGCGGTCCTTCCGTCGATACACCCGAGTCGATGCCGTTCTGGAACATCTACCTCTGGGAATTGCAATAAGTCTTTAGTAGGAGAGAGTCATGCCAGTTGCTGACGAAGTCGTGATCATCACAGGGGCCGCGGGGGGCATCGGCCGTCACCTCGCCAAGCGCTGTGCGGCGGCGGGCGCGCGGGTCGCCGCGGTCGATCTACGGCCCCTCGATACCACTCTGGCTGAAGTACGGGAGATCGAAGGCGAGATCTTTGGAGTTACCGCCGATGTGACCAACGAGGAGCAGGTCCGCGAGATGGCCGCCAAGGTCAGCGCCCACTTCGGCCAGATCGATACCTTGATTAACAACGCCGGTATCGCCACCCACTTCAACTGGATGCCGCGCTGGCCCGCTATCCGCGACATGGACGCGTCCTTCTTTAACCAGATCATGGGGGTTAACCTGGGGGGCACCTTCCTGTGCACCAAGCACGTCATTCCTTATATGGAGAGCCGCCGCACGGGGCATATCATCGGCGTCTCCGGTGGGGGCGGAGGCACCGGGGCAGCCGTCTACCTGGTCTCCAAGCGTGCTATTCGCGAGCTGATGCACAACGTGGCCGACGAGGAGCGTGAGTACAACATCTGCGTGCTATCCACCACACCGGGCGGCGCCATCGCCACCGAGGAAGCGCCCCCCGATGTGCGTGACAAGATGCCCGGCGTCGAAATCGCCGGTGACCGCTATCTGGCCGCCGCCAGCGCCACTATGGAATTCTCCGGCCACTATGTCGACCTTGTCGATGGTCGACTCACCATCGTCGAGTAGGAGCTACGCCAGCCCGTCCGGTAGGGCGGGGGCTTGTCCCCCGCCGAGTTTCGGACATACATTGCCCCGAAAGGCCAAGCAGGATTGGGAGGACGACTGACATGGAAGAGAAGACCGTACAGGTCGGCAATCGAACCATTCGCTATCTGGAGGAGGGCACGGGCCAGCCACTCATTCTTCTACACGGCGCGTCGCTCGGATCGAGCGCCGATTCGTTCACCCGCAACTTGGCGTCACTCGCCACGGCTGGTATTCGTGCTATCGCCGTGGACCGACCCGGCTACGGTCTATCCGATGGGCCGAGCACGGCCAGTCCCACCAGCCATCAGCAATTTGTGCTTGACTTCATGGACGCGCTCGGCCTCGACCGAGCCGTGCTCGTCGGGCACTCCCAGCAAGCCTCGGTTGTGGCCGCGTTGGCCCTGGATCGACCGGATCGCGTGCCCCGCGCGGTGATCGTCGGCCCCGGCCTGCTTCCTCCACCCGCGAGCGGGGGCGGGCGCGAGGAGGGTGAGCACCTGGAGGGCGAGCCCACGCTGGAGTGGACGCGTGACCAGCTCAAGGCCAACCTCTACAACCACGACCTGATTACCCCCGAAGCGCTTGAGGTCCGTAACCGCATGAGCAAGGGGAAGGCGTTCGCCAACTACCTGGCGCGGTCGGCCGGTGCTCCGAATGGCCGGCTGCCGGAGCCACCTGGGCGAACCGCTGCCGGCGGAGCGTCCATGCAGATTGCCCCTACGGCTGTCGGCACTGCCGACCTGTGGAAACGGGTCGGCAACGAGCCGGATCGTCTCTTGATGCTGGTGGGGCGCCAGGATCGCGCCACCACCGCCGAGCAGGCCGACCTCGCCCACCAGATGTTCCCGAATCTGCGCCTGGTCGATTACGAAGGCTGTCGGCATTTGGTTCACTGGGACCAGGCCGACGACTTCGCGCGCCAGGTCATCGCGTTCGTCTCTGCCGGTGCGGCCGTCGT
>DASXTD010000543.1:0-4896 GCA_036505655.1 Chloroflexota bacterium | reverse complement strand
GAGGCCGTTTTCCGGGATGGCCTGAAACTCAAAGATGTCGTTGTAGATGCCGGCCACGCCCGCCTGGACGTCCTGGATGTGGATGCCCGCGTCGGCGACGGCGTTCGCCACTGCCATCTGGGCAAGCTCCCAGTAAGTCTTCTCCACCCACCGGGACCTGCAGGGTGTCATCCCTGCGCCCAGAATCGCTACTTCCCGCACCCAGCGCCTCCCTGGCTAATAGCCTTTGGACACGCGAATGGCAGTGAGCTTCATGCGACGAACCGCCAGCCCATCTCGCTGGTGGCCCTATAAGGAGCCTATCACAAGTCGGCCGAATAACCCGCTCGGCACCGAAGGCGAGCCCGAGCCGGCCAGACCGGGTTCCGGATTGAGGTCAGGCCCGCGAGATGAAGAACAGACCGACGGCACAGGCCGCCATGGCGGCGGTCGTGAACCAGCCCAGGAGGTTGGACCACCGGCCGTTGACCTGATCGCCCAGGATAGCAGGGTGGTTGGCCGCCAGCATGATAAGGACGAGCAAGGCCGGAGAGAGGATGCCGTTCAGAACCGCCGTCCAGAACAGCGCATCGATTGGATTGATTCCGAAGAAGTTGACGGCGGCTCCGACCAGCGTCACTCCGACGATGACTCCGTAGAACCCTTTGGCAGTCCAATAGGGTTCGTCGAGACCTCGCCGCCAACGCAGCAGGTCAGCGACTGCATACGCAGCCGACCCGGTCAGGACGGGCACTGCCAGGAGCCCCGTCCCGATGAGTCCGGCTGCCAACAGTAGACTCGCGGCTGGGCCCGCCACCGGCGTGAGGGTAACGGCCCAGTCGGCCGCGCTCGTAATTTCGGTCTGGCCGGTCGCATTGAGGGTGGCCGCGGCGGAAAGCATGATGAAGTACATGACGACGATGCACAGCATCATGCCGATGCCCACGTCGACGCGAGCATAGCGGAGCTCGGCCGATCCGGCTCCCAGCCGGTACCAGAGCCACTGCTTACTCGCGCTGGACTGCTCTTCTACCTCATGGCTGGTTTGCCAGAAAAACAGATAGGGAGAAATCGTGGTTCCGAGCAGCGCCACGAGCGTGGTGATGGACGTCGCGTTCCAGTGGATCGTGGGGATCAAGGTTCCGCGAAGCGCTGCCCCCCAATCGGGGTGAGCTAGGACGGCGGACGCGATGTAGGCGAATAGCGCGACGGTGAGCCACTTGAACGTCTGTGCGACCACTCGATATGAGCCAGCCAGCTGGAGGCCGAGTATGGCTAAGGTGACCGGAACCACCAGCACGATGGCGGGCACCGGAGCGAAGACCTCGATCGCCGCTGCGATGGCGCCCAGATCGGTCCCGGCGTTGATGGCGTTCACCACAAGCAGGGCGACGACCGCCGGGTAGACGATGGCTGGCGGGTAATAGCGATGGAGCACCTCGGCCAGCCCCTTGCCCGTCACAATGCCAATCTTGCTGCAGATGTACTGGATTGTGGCCTGGAGCGGGAAGCAGAAAGGGGCCACCCAGAGGATGCTGAACCCGAGTGATGCGCCGGCAACCGCATAGGTCGCGATGCCCGAAGGGTCATCGTCGGCGGCGCCTGTGATCAGGCCGGGGCCGAGTAAGGAGAGCACCCGTCGTATGGGGTTGGTCACCCCGGCGACTCGAGATTCGCGGGCGAGCAGAAGCCCCTGGATTTCCTGGGGCTGCATTTCCCCGAGGATCCCTTCGGCCTGGGCGTCCTCCAGTTCATCGATCACCTCGATCGCGTCGGCAGGCTCCATGACTTCGAGGAGATCAGCGGCGCCAGCCGCTCCCATCTCTTCGAGCACATCGGCCGCATCCTCGGGATCCATTTCTTCGAGCACGTCGGCCGCACTGGCGCGACTCAGTTGGACAATGAGTCGAGCCGCTTCCCGGGGTCCCAGGTGCTCGACTGCATCGGCGAGGACGTCAGCAGAAAGCACCCGCGGAGCGCGCGCCAACGCGGCCGGAGAACATTGCTTCAGCGCGTCGGCGAGTTGGGCCGGCGTCAGGCCTTTCGCAGCGTCCTGGGCGGCGTGAAGGTCACCACGTTCCAGGAGCAGCTTGAGATCGAGAGCTGGGCTGGACAAGTGCATAACGGCACGTCCTTACAAACCCAGCACGTTTTTGGCGATGAGCAGATAGATCAGCAGACCGGTGCCATCCACCAGGGTCGCAATCAGAGGCGCCGACATCACGGCCGGATCGAGTCTCAACCGCCGCAGGCCGATGGGCAGAAGAGCCGCGACCGCGGTAGCCCAGACGACAATGGCGGTGGCTGCCAAGCCGGCCGTGATCGCGACGTGTGCATCCACGTGCATCGTTTGGGCTCGGAGCAGGGTGGCCAAGCCCATTACCCCACCCACCAGCAGGCCGACCAGGAGCTCTCGTCTGAGCACCACCCAGACATCGCGAAAGCGTACTTCCCCCACTGCCATCGCACGGATGACCGTCGTGACGACTTGCGATCCCGCATTGCCGCCGGTGCTGACCAGCAGTGGGATAAAAAAGCTCAATGCAACGAAGCTGGACAATTCGTCCGAGAAAGCCTGGAGGATCGTGCTGGTCTGCAGCGCGCCCAGAAAGAGGAACAAGAGCCAGACGATCCGCTTGCGAAAGAGCAAGAAAGGAGAAGCCTGCAGGTAGGGCTCACCCAGGGGCTGGGAGCCACCCAGCCGCTCGATGTCTTCTGTGGCCTCCTCCTGCAGTACGTCCGCCACGTCATCCGCCGTGATGACGCCGAGCAGACGCTCCTCCTCATCCACTACGGGCAGCGCCAACAGGTCGTGATCCATCAAGAGGCGAGCCACGTCCTCCTGGTCGATCTCTGCCGGGACCCGGATGACGTCGGGTCGTAGAAGCGCCTCGATGCGTTGTTGCGGATCGGCCACCACCAGTTGACGCAAGCTCACCACGCCCACCAGATGGTCCTCGTGATCCGTCACGTAGATGTAGTAGATGGTCTCCGCGTCCGGCGCCTGGGCTCGAAGCAATCGCATCGCGGCGCCCACGGTGAGGTCCGGGCGGATCGAGACAAAGCGGGGGGTCATCCGGCCACCCGCCGTGGCCGAGGGGTACGTCAGCAGGTCCCTGATCTCGGAGGCCTCCGTGACCTCCATCTCGGCCAGGATGCGCTCGGCTTCTTCGCCCAACTCCTCGACCACGTCCGTCGCATCGTCTGGTTCCATCTCTTCCAGAATGTCGGCCGCCTCGGCTCGACTCACGCGCACCAGCAGTCGTGCCGCCTCGGATGGGTCCAACTCCGCCACCGCATCAGCTATGCGCTCCACACCCAGATGCTGTTCCAATCGAGACAGCTCGGCCGGGGCCAGCTCCAGCAGGATCTCCGCGAGGTCTCCGTTGGAGAGCGCGGACGCGACACGAGTCACCTCAGCCCCGTCGCCGGAGACAATGAGACGCCGAAAGAGCCGCACATCGATCGCGACAGGTTGCAGGCGCATAGCTGCACCTCCTTTTAACGGCCGATCGTCGGTGGCGCACTCGGGAGTTGGGTCCCGGGCCGCGGCGCTGAACGCTCGGCTCCTTACGCAGGATCAGTGCAGACAAACGATTAGGCGCGGGGGCAGAAGAGGGGCGAGGGACGATCAGGAGATAGTCAGCGAACGGCCTTCGGGGAGAAGGCGGTGGGGCTCTAGACCCGGCGCTCCTGCTGGATCCCAGGACGCCGCTCGCCACTCGGCTGCTGCGCTATTCGGTTGTCCTGGGGCCAACGTTGGCCGGGTAAGTCGTCCACCTTGGTCCTTTTCTGAGCGCGGGAGTTGCCCACGTCACCTCGATCATACGGGACACGTCGCCGCCGCGCAACCGAGCGTGAAGGAAGCTAATAGCCGCCGTCCGAGCTAATCCGAGCTAAGAAGAAGTGCCTTCGAACGGGATCTGGGCCCGGATCAGCTGGAGCGTGTGGGGGCCGATGAAGCGATGGCGCAGGATGTCCGAGTCCTTCGCACGCGCCACCTCCGCCCGTGTCCGGTAACCGGCCCGAGCCAGCGCATTCAGGGCGCGGGCCGGCAAGCCTTTGAACTCGGCCAGTGTACCTACTCCCTCAACTCCACCGGGATGAGCCTCTCGGCGGGGCCCTCGCTGGCGATTAGCCAGACCCACCACCCGATCACGATGTCCCCTCGCCATCTCGACCAATCCGTCTCGTGCCAGCAGCGCGACCGCGCGGTAGACCGTCTCCCGACTGATATTGAGGGTTCGCGCCAGCTCCTGGCGCGACGGGAGCGTATCTCCGGGTCGGAGCCGGCCAACTTTGATCAAACCTCGAATGAACTCGGCCAGGCTTTCCCGCTGGGCGCGGTGGATCAGGACCAGGCCTGAGAACAGCCGGAGCGTCCGGTTGCGGCTCGGCTCCATTAACGGCCGCTCCTTCGCCAGATCTCGGCATTGGCGCCCGAAGCCGCTCCGCTCGTCGCTGCGCTCATTTAACGGCTGCTCCTTCGCCAGAGCTCCGCATTGGCGCCCGAAGCCGCTCCGCTCGTCGCTGCGCTCATTTAACGGCCGCTCCTTCGCCCGAGCTCCGCATTGGCCGAAGCCGCTCCGCTCGCCGCTGCGCTCATTTAGCTAGCTGGTACTTGACGACGGGCTCAGCGGAAGCGTGAAGGTGAAGCACGTCCCCTCCTTCAATCCTCGCGCGTAGATCAGTCCACCGTGCGCCTCTACGATCTGGCGCGAAATGAACAGCCCCAGACCGTGCCCTGTGATCCCATGCTCGAGCGCAGCTTCTCCGCGGCCGTAGCGTTCGAATAGCGCCTCTGCCTCTCGCCCCCCCAGGCCAATGCCGGGATCGGTCACGCTTACTTCGGCCACATCCTCACGCCTCTCAATATCGACCCGGATCTCGCCGCCTTGTGGGCTGTACTTGATGGCG
>DASXTD010000542.1:0-3147 GCA_036505655.1 Chloroflexota bacterium | reverse complement strand
AGCCGTGCGAACGGGGGTCGACGCCAAGCGCCTCCTCGCTGACCAGCTTACCGCGCCGGTGCGCTGGGTGGCCTGCATGCAGGCCGCGGCCCAACTAAGCCCGGGCGCGACGTTCATCGAGATCGGCCCGGGGAACGTGCTGTCCGGACTGCTCAAGCGAATTGTTCCCGGTGCAAAGGCGATCACGCTCGGCACGGCGGATGAGGTGGAGAAGTTTCTCGCGTGAGCAATGATTGTCACCCTGAGCGAAGCGAAGGGGCCGGAGCGAGGCTTTTGCCCCCTCGGTCCGCCTCGCTGCGCTCAGCGTCCCTTAGGGTGACAACCGTAGGCGGCAAGTACCAGTGATCGCAATCGATCTCTCCGGTAAGACCGCCTTCGTCACCGGAAGCACCCGAGGTATCGGTCTCGCGATCGCGCGTGCGCTGTACGGCGCAGGTGCCAAGGTGGCGGTCGTGGGCCGCGAGCTCGACCGAGCCCGTTCGGCTGCCGCGGGTCTGGGCGAGCGTGCCACTGGCGTCGCCTGCGACGTGGCCCGCGCGGACCAGGTGGAGGCCGCGATCACCGCGGCCGAGGCGGCGTTGGGGCCGATCGAGATCCTGGTCAACAACGCAGGTCTCACGCGGGACAACATTCTGCTCCGGCTGACTGACGAGGATTGGGATGTGGTGATCGATGCCAATCTGAAGGGGGCCTTTCACACCACGCGGGCGGTGATCAAGGGCATGATGAAGCGGCGCGCCGGCCGGATCATCAACATCACCAGCATCGTAGGGTTGACCGGCAACAAAGGCCAGGCCAACTACGCGGCGAGCAAGGCCGGCCTCATCGGGTTCACCAAATCCGTGGCCAAGGAGTACGCCAGCCGCAATATCCTGGTCAATTGCATTGCGCCAGGGTTTATCGAGACCGATATGACTGCCTCCTTGCCCGACGCAGCGCGAGCCACATTATTAGAGGAGATCGCGCTGGGCCGACTGGGCCGGCCCGAGGACGTCGCTGGGACTGCGCTGTTTCTGGCCTCCGATCTGGCGGCATACATCACCGGCCAGGTGCTCGTGGTAGACGGTGGAATGGTGATCTGAGACGGACCCGCAATCTTCAATCGAGGACGACATGGCTAACGTAGAAGAGAAGGTCAAGGATATCATCGTCGAAGAGCTCGGCGTCGAGCGCGAGAAGCTGACCAGCGATGCCAGCTTCATGGAGGACCTCGGCGCGGACAGCCTCGACACCGTCGAGCTCGTCATGGCGTTCGAAAAGGAGTTCGACATCGATATCCCCGACGAGGAGGCGGAAAAGCTCCGCACGGTCGGCGATGCCATGTCGTACCTCCACGAGAAGATCGGGAAATAGATTGACCCATCGAGTCGTCGTCACCGGCCTGGGGCTGGTGACACCGGTTGGCACAGACGTTGAGTCGACTTGGCAGGGGCTGCTCGCCGGCCGCTCCGGTGCGGCCCCCATCACCAAATTCGACGCCTCCAAGCAGCAGGTCCGTTTCGCCTGCGAGGTGAAGGGGTTCGACCCTCTCCAGTACATCGACCGCAAAGAAGCCCGCCGGTACGATCTCTTTGCCCAGTTGGCCCTCGCTGCCGCCCATCAGGCTATCACCCAGGCCGGTCTCGAGGGACGCTTTCCCTCGCCGGAGCGCACCGGTGTGGTCATTGGCAGCGGCATTGGGGGCATGCAGACCTACGAGGAAAACTGCACCCTCTTCGTCACCAAGGGGCCGGACCGCGTCTCTCCCTTCTTCGTCCCCATGTTCATCCCTGACATCGCCGCGGGTCTGGTCTCGATCCGTTACGGACTCAAGGGACCCAATTATGCCACCGTCTCGGCCTGCGCCTCCTCGGCCCACGCGATCGGCGAATCGTTCAACATGATTCGGCACGGGACCGCCGATGCCATGGTGACCGGCGGCTCGGAAGGTGCCATTACCGGCCTGACTGTCGCTGCCTTTGCCAACATGAAAGCGCTGTCGACTCGGAATGACTCACCGGAAACCGCCAGCCGGCCGTTCGACAAGGACCGCGACGGATTCGTCCTGGGCGATGGCGGAGCGATGGTGGTCCTGGAGAGCCTGGAGCATGCGGAGCGGCGTGGCGCGCAGATCCTGGGCGAGGTGCTCGGCTACGGCCTCAGCGCCGATGCCTATCACATTACCTCGCCGGCGGAGGGTGGAGAAGGCGCCCAGCGGGCCATGAGGGGCTGCCTCGAGAACGGGAAGATCGATCTCAAGGATGTGGGCTACATCAACGCCCACGGGACCTCCACTCCGCAAGGCGACATCGCCGAGACCTGCGCGGTCAAGGCCGTCTTCGGCGACCAGGCGCGTAAGCTTGTGTTCGGCTCCACCAAGTCCATGACCGGACACCTGCTCGGCGGAGCCGGCGCGTTGGAGTTTGCCGTCTCGCTCCTGGCCTCCACCTGCGGTGTAATCCCACCCACGATCAATCAGTTTACTCCTGATCCGGAATGTGATCTGGACTCCGCCCCCAACCGGAAAGTGGAGCGCAGGGTGGATGTCGCCCTGTCCAACTCCTTCGGGTTTGGCGGGCACAATGTGACGCTTGCCGTGAAGCGCTGGGAAGCGTAACGACCGCACGTCCCTCATTAACGGCGTTCGAATCCTCACCACGCCCGGCCGCAGAAGTCGCGTATGGACGCTACGCTTGGCCCTGCCCCGGCCGCCCCCCAGCCATGCTGCGCAGCGAGGGGCGGAGCAGACGGCGCGAGTAGGGTTCGACGGCAGGCTCCCAGGGGAAGGGCGGAATGGTTGCCCCAAAAGGCGACCTTCGGTCGTCGCGGAGCATGCCGGAGGGCCCGTGCTCGCGCCGTCTGCGATGGGTGGTGGGGCTTATGGTAGGAGTATAAATTCAGGGTCTGTTACGTTCGGCATCTCAAGGAGATACGATGGCTGGTGCGCTCGACCTGACGCGTCTCCGTGACCCGCTCCTGCGTCCCATTGCCGAAAAGGTGATGGCAGGCGAGCGCCTCGGACCGGAACACGGACTGGCGCTCTACGCCACCTCCGATCTCCTCGGTCTCGGCACCTTGGCGGAGTTCGCCAACCATCGCCGCAACGGCGATCGGGTCTTCTTCTCCGCCAATCAGCACATCAACCCCACCAACGTCTGCATCCTCCGG
>DASXTD010000541.1:0-3328 GCA_036505655.1 Chloroflexota bacterium | reverse complement strand
CGCCATTTGGACCTCGGCCGAAGGGGAGGATGGAACCGCCATCTATTGGGAAGATCTGGACGGCAACCAGTTCGAGTTCTGGGCCCCTGCGCGTATGCCGGCCGGTGGAATGGACGACTGCGGTCCACTCAAGATTGGGCGCGTCAGCCATGGTGTTTATGAATCCCGGGATCTCCAGCGAACGGCAGACTTCTTTAGTCGCTACTGCGCGCTGGAGCCGCTCGTCAACTCAGACGTTCCGAGCGATACGCTGGTGCTCCCGCTGGCAGCCGGTGGTCGGATGGTATTTAAGCAGGTAGAGGTGCTCGGGCCTCGAACCAGTGGGCATGGAGTATATCGCGGGCTGCACGCGGCCCTGGTGGTCCGAGAAGAAGACTTCTGGAGCAGCTACGAGCGCATTTGGGCCGAGCTGCCGGAGTGGGACTACGACGAACGGCAGGGCAAGTTCAGTGGGGACGCCGAGGGCCTCTCAGCCCGGACGGTGCTGCATGGGAGTCCGGCAGGGCGGGCGTGGAAAGATTCCTTCGATCGAGGCGACGACTGGTTGGACCCCGATAACAACCTGTTCCATTTCTTCGTCGGGGTTCCTCGTCATGGGTCCATGGCTACGTATGCGGGCCATTCGATCGAGGACTACATGCAGGCGTATCTGGAAGCCCGCGGCCTCAAGGCAGCGACACCGATCCACTCTAGGTAGCGCTGCCTGCAGATGTCGTCTTACATCGCTGGACGCAATGCGTCGTTAGAGGCACTCAAGGCCGGGACCCGGGTGCGCCATGTCCTAATCGACGCCTCAAGAGGTTCATCGCCTGATTTGCGCGAGGTACTCGAGGCGGCGAAGACACGTGGAATTCCCGTCTCGCCCGTCCCCACTGCGCAGCTAGTGGCGATCCACCCGCGCCACCAGGGTGTCGCCGTCGAAGTGGAGGTGTTCGCCTACACGCCTCTGGTTGAGCTGCGGCAGGCCGTGCGAGCGGCTGGGGCCGAGGCGCTGATCCTGGCCCTCGACCAGGTGCAGGACCCCCAAAACCTGGGAACGTTGCTACGCACGGCGTTGGCGGTGAAGGTGACCGGCGTGCTCCTGCCAGCGCATCGGGGTGCAGGAGTCACGCCAGCAGTGAGCCGCTCCTCGGCGGGAGCGGTGGAGCACCTGCGAATCTGCCTGGTGCCCAACCTGGCCCGGGCGCTTTCCGATTTGAAAGATGATGGACTCTGGATTTTTGGACTGGATGTGCAGGGCGGCGTCCCGATCGATGAAGCGGATCTGACCGGGCCGCTGGCAATCGTAGTGGGATCGGAGGGAACGGGTTTGGGCAGGCTGATCCGGGAGCGCTGCGACGTGCTCGTTACCCTGCCCATGGCCGGGCCTATGAACTCACTGAATGCAGCCGTCGCAGGCTCCATCGCGCTATATGACGTCTTTCGAAGGAGACGGTCCGCCGTCTTGAGGAGCCCTTCAGCAAGCTCGGGATAGACTGTGCGACGACGAATCTTCCGGGGCACGTCCCTGACATGAGGTCCTGAACAAGCGGGACCTGAATGGGTTCGACCGCTTGGTGGCAGTCGATCTAATCCATCACCATCCGCTTGTTGCCCTTATCCATGAGCGGCCGTCCTCGCGCTCCCGGCTATTGCAGCCGCCTCATCGCCCTGGCCAGATATCCGTCGAAAGAACTGAAGGAAGTTTCCACCGATGATTCCCCGAACCTCATCGTCTGAGTAGCCGCGACTCACGAGCCCCCGGGTGATCTGCCGCCACTGCCGATAGCTGCTCAGCTCGCCTAACGCGCGCGGCTTGGGACGGGATGAGCCAGCGGCCTGAAGACTTCCTCCGACAATGCTTTCGAACAGGCTGGCGCGAAGCGCATCGGGAAATTCCGGGCTAGGAGCACCCCAGTCGGTCCCGATTCCGACTCGGCCGATGCCCGCAACACCGACGGCGTGGTCGATGTGGTCGAGGAACGGGCCCATGCCAAACTGGTCATCGTCGGTAAGAGCCCATGGGATGGTGTAAATGCCGACGTAGCCATCACGTTCGCCGAGCGCCCTTAGCTCGTCGTCCGTCTTGTTGCGCGGGTGGTCAAACACTGCTCGGCACCCAGTATGAGTGAAGGAAATGGGGCGGTCGGAAAGTGCGATTGCGTCCAGGCTCGTGGCGCGCCCGCAATGTGAGGCGTCCACGATCATGCCCAATTCATTCATACGTTTGATAGCCGCAACTCCCAGCCTCGACAGGCCAGAATCCGTCCGTTCGGCGCACCCATCGCCCAGCAAGCTCCGCGTGTTGTAGGTGAGCTGAAAGATGCCCACCCCGAGGTGGTGAAGCAGATCGAGTCGTTCGAGGTCGTGGTCCACACACCCTGGGCTCTGGAGGCGTAGGATCACGCCTACCGTGCCGCCTTGAAAGGCTCGGTCCAAATCGTTCGCGGTCCGGCAGTGAGTCAGGTAATCGGCAACGCTAAACCGGTGCGCCCAGCGACCGATCTCGCGGACCACGGATTCGAACTCATCGAATCGGGCGTCGGCGTGAACAAGGGTACAAGCAAACGCGTTGACCCCAGACGCTGTCCAAAACTCACGGACTCGTTGGGCCGCTCCTTCATCCATTGCGATATCGCGCGTCCGCTGTTCGAGGATGGCTTTGAGCGCGGCGGGACCCCGCAGTGCCCGCCACCACCGCGGTCGGCCAATTCACCCCTCACAAACACCACTTTTCAGGGGAATCTAGCTAAGGCGGGTTCTCCTCAAGTGCCGTAGCGGCCTGAGCCACGGATTCGGGTGGGGCCGGCCTCCGGCCGCATGATTTTCCCGGTCCAACCACGAGAAAACTGGGGTTTGCTGCAGTTGTGTACGGCCCCGCTGGTATCTACACTCGATTCTGGCGATGGCTCCGGGGCCCGTATGACGGATACCGGCACCGCAGGGAGGAGAGATGGCACACTACGGCGTCGCTACCTTTTTTGCTGCGGCTCTAACACGGGGTGGGAGACGTGGTGTAGATCTGGCAACCAGGGTTATGCAGCCACTGCCCTGGGTAGCCTCTTGCGGCGGCACTGTAGCGCGATAACGATCCGAGTCCCACGGACGCTTTCGCTTCGTGGCCCGACCGGCGCGTATGGAGGTGATGGATGCCCTGGATCAGCGGGAACGTCTCTTACTACTGCGACTGTATCAACGGGGCTTGCGATAGTTGTGTTTCAGACCCTCCAAATTGTGGGGGCGCCTGCGGTAACTGTAACGACAATGCGAACGACATCGCGTGGCCCAACCTGACCACAACGGGGTGCAACTACAGCTGTGGGAGCAATGCAGGGAAGGCATGCGGTGC
>DASXTD010000540.1:0-3387 GCA_036505655.1 Chloroflexota bacterium | reverse complement strand
AATCAGTTGCCACGGCGCCACCGAGGAGACCTTCGACCGGATCACGCAGGTCAAAGGTTCCTTTCAACGGTTCCTCAAGGGGATTCGACTCCTGGTGGAGCGCGGCTTACCCATAAAAATCAAGACCAAGGCCATGACCGTGAATCGGCATGAGCTGGACCAGATCAAGGCGTTTGTCGAGGGACTGGGGACGCCATTCAGGCTTAGCACCGTGATCTATCCCCGTCTCAACGGTGATCTGACGCCGGCGACGTACCGGCTATCTCCCGACGAGATCGTGGCGCTCGAGTGTCAGGCGGGAGAACCGGAGGAACGCTGCACCGAGGCTGAGAGCCAAATCGGCCCGCCAGCGGATGACCGGCTGTTTCGCTGCGGCTGCGGGACGACCGCGGTTCATATCAACGCCTGGGGACAACTGGGAACCTGTACATGGCTCACTGAGCGGGGTGATCTCAGGCAGCAGTCCGTGGCCGACGCGATCGCCGGGGTGTTTCCGAAGATCCGAGGCGCCCGGTACCAAAGCCAGACGCCATGTCGCACCTGCACGGTTCATACCTTCTGCGACAAGATGCCTGCGAATGCCGCCGCCGAGTCGGGCGATCCCGAACAGCCGGTCACGCACTTCTGCGAGGTGGCCTACACGCGGGTCGAGTGGCACGGGATCAGAGCTGCCCGGCCGGGGGGAGCGTGAGGCCCGACCGGGATGAATGGCGCGGTCCGTGTGACGGCACTCCCGCCGGTGTCTGAAGCGGCGACCGATCGTTACGAGCGGCTGCGCCTGAGCATCGCAGGAATCGGCTTCGAGCTGGCATGGGCGGGCGCCCCACCGGCGCAAGAGCGCCCGCTGAAATTCTATCGGGAATTTCTCTCCGACGGAGATCATTGGTCGCGTGAAACCGAGATCAACGTCCGCCTTCGGGTACAGTGTGGCGCATTACCCAACGTAAACCGAGAGGCCGTGATCTTTGATGCGGTCGCCAATCACTGGCGGTTGCTTCGAGCGAATGGTCACGCCGTCTTCGAGGTCTTCCACACCCTGCCCCCACATCCGCTCATGCAGGTCTCCGTGATGGCTCCCGATTTCAGTTCTGGCGATGTGTATGTCCGGCCTCGGAAGACCGGCCGGAGGCCGTCGTGGTCGCTTCCGCGCGCGATGCGGCCCTTCGGCGAGCTGCTCTTGATTCAGCACCTCCTCAGCCAGAGACGGGGCATTCTCGTTCACGCGCTGGGCGTGTCCGATCAGGGAGAGGGCTTGCTGTTCATCGGCCGCTCCGGCGCTGGGAAGAGCACCTTAGCGAACCTGTACAAGCCACACCCTGGGGTGACTATCCTGGGTGATGAACGGGTGGTCGTGACCAAGGAGGAGGGCCGGTTCTGGTTATGCGGCACCCCCTGGCCTGGAGGCGCCTTTCGGGTGTCCGGTCACCGTGTGCCGCTTCGGAAGCTCTTCTTCCTCGAGCATGGCTCGTGCAACGCCCTGATCGCTGACGCCCGCCTGACACACTACGGCCTCCTGTTCCAGCAGCTCTTCCTAGCGTTCTGGCATGGCGAGGCGCTCGGATTTGCCGTGAACTTCGCGCATGAACTGATCGCCGGGCTCCCGGCGCATCGCTTGGCCTTCGTCAACGATCGAACGGCAGTCGAGTTCCTCCGAGTCCATCGGTGAGGAATCGCGGCCGGCGACCAGTGATCACCGTCCGAAATGAAGGGGAGCAGACATATGGAGAAGAGTGAGAAGACAGAGAAGAAAGCCTACTCCCGACCGGCGATTGTGCGAGTGAAGCTCAACCCCGAGCAGGCCGTGCTCGGAGCCTGCTCCAGCAGCGGAACGAGTCTGTCGAACGGCGGCGCCGGAAAATCATGCGTTATCGGCGGGTGCCGGCAGTCGAACAGGTTTCAGAATGCCGACTCTGGCTCAGGCTCGTAGGTCGTCGTGAAGATCGAGGAATCGTCACCGCGGCAGTTCTGGACGCGACTATCCGACAAAGCTGCCAGCCAGCGGGTTCCCGTCCAAGCCATGATCGAGCTCACCTATGGATGTAACTTGCGCTGCGTCCACTGCTATAACCCAACCCATCGGGCCAAGGGCGAACTGGAGACCGCACAGATCAAGGCACTGATCGACCAACTGGTCGAGGCCGGGGGCCTCGATCTCGCGTTTACGGGTGGGGAGATCTTCAGGCGCAGGGATCTGTTCGAGGTACTCGCGTATGCTGCCGCGAAGGGCTGCCTGATCACGCTCCTCACGAATGCGACGTTGATCACGGCTGAACGAGCGGACCGGATCCAGGCGCTCCACCCCCACTGTGTCGAGATTTCCATCTACGGGGCGACCCAGGAGACCTACGAGCGTGCCACCCGCGTGCCCGGCTCGTTTCAGGCGTTCCTGATAGGAGTGCAGTTGCTGCGTGAGCGCACGATCCCTCTGCTCATCAAGATGCCCGTGATGACCGTCAATCAGCATGAGGTCCGGCAGGCGAAGACGCTGGTTGAAGGGTGGGGAATCAAGTTCATCTACTCGACGGAGATCTACCCCCGCGTCGATGGCTCCCTCGAGCCGCTGCAGTACCGCCTCGCCCCTGACGAGGTGGTGCGCGTCGATGAGACGATTCTGGGCTCGCGCAGGTGGCGGGCTGAGGGCGGTGTCGGAAAGGACGAAAGCTGTCGGGCACACGAAGGCCTGTTCACCTGCAAGTGCGGCAAGAGCTCGTTAGCGGTGACGCCGTACGGGAGGATGAACCTCTGCGTCTCCCTGCCCACGCCGCAATACGATCTCCAGAGCGGCACGCTCGCGGACGGCTGGAGGGTCCTGGTAGACCTCGTGGACCAGGCCAGTGCGGCGCCCGGCGAGGCGTATGAGTGTCCCCAGTGCCCCGTCCAGAGTCATTGTCGGCAAGGCCCCATGAACGCATGGCTGGAGAGAGGGAAACTGGAGCCGTGTCTGCCCTACTTCAAGGAGTTGGCGACATTGGAGAAGGGCGCCGCTGAAGCGGCGAGTCAGAAGGAACCAGGTCAGCGGGATGTCCCTTCGCTACTTCGTCGGATATAGCTTCCTCTTTCTCGCTCGTCTTTTGAGAAAAGTCTTCACGCAGGTATGGTGTGTGGTCGCGCTGCCAGAACAAGTTGCCCTGATCCTTTGGACCCCGAGCGACATCGCTCGGTACTCAAGGGACGATTGGAATAGCTGGGTTTCCGTTCAGGACTATGCACGCATGGATCGTTGGCTGAGCGTGACGGAACAAGCTCTCGTCGAGAGATATTTTTCAAACGATGGAGAGGCGCTAAACCTGGCTTGCGGCGCCGGACGAGAGGCGTTGCTGCTGGCCAGGCGGGGGTTGAGCGTGACGGCCTGTGATTGGAGCCCTCGAATGCTCGCTGAGGCCCGAC
>DASXTD010000539.1:0-1966 GCA_036505655.1 Chloroflexota bacterium | reverse complement strand
TTATCGAACGGTTTGAGGCAACCATTGGCCGTCGCGACCGCCTGGAGATCGCTGGGCAGATCGTCCACCAGATGACCGACCAACTGAACATCATGACGCTCTTCTACGACCCCGGCATCGGCTTCGTCCGCAATCGCCTGGTCAACGTCCCCTCGCTCGGCGAAGGTGTCCCCTGGAACGCCTGGGAATGGGACCTGAAGTAGGGCTAGGGTCCTCGAAGTCGCTGAGCGGGGCGACGCTTCGAAGGCTGTAGAATCCGGTCAAGGAATCGGTTGCTGCTGAGGAGCATGCCCATGGCCGTGAGCGCCCGCGAGTTTGAGCAGCTCGCGCTGAACGAGCCTAATCAGTGGGAGTTGTACTGTGGAGAGCCGCGCCGGAAGCCCGGCATGACGTACGAGCACAACTTCACCGCCAGTTCCCTCTACCTTCAGCTCGGTCAGCAGCTTGATGGCAAGGTGTTCCAGGTTCGGCTTGGCATGGGCCACGTGCGGCGCTCGGAGGAGAACTACTTCATCCCGGATGTCTATGTCATCCCCGTCGGGCTCACCATTCCCCTTCGGGGCACGCGAAAGCTCGAGGTCTATTCCGCGGCCCTCCCGCTCGTGGTGGAAGTGTGGTCACCCTCAACTGGTACTTACGACGTGGACACCAAAATCCCCGAGTACCAACGCCGGGGGGACCTTGAGATCTGGCGACTCCATCCGTACGACCGTACACTCACCTGTTGGCGGAAGCAGCCCGAAGCGACATACCTCAAGCGCGAGCAGAGTGGCGGCACCGTGCAACCGGCCGCGCTGCCCAACGTCACCGTAGACCTGGACGCTCTGTTCGAATAACCGAAGGCCTTCGATAGGATAGGGGGCCTTTAACCCTCTAGCAGGCCGGGGTGGGCACCTGGCCCTCCGAGGGGAGCGCAATGGTGCGAATTCCCCCCATAGGCCAGAGGTCAACGTCGAGCGTGCGAGCGGGGCTTTCCCCGACGTTGGTGTTCTGCGCTACCTGGCCGACGGGACTGACGTACAGTTCGCCAGCTCCAGAGCACCCCACGCCGTCTGTGGTGCTCCGCCCGATAATCCCCTCCAGGACATAGGTAGCGGTGGGGCCTGATAGCGTGTGCACCGCCGTCTGGGCGCCGGGCTGCCAGGTCCTCTGGCGCACCTGCACCCGATAGGGAACAGCAGGGCCACGCCAGATGGGTAGCGGCCCGGTATTACCCCGAGAGTTGGCGAGGGGCTCGCAACTCAGTTCGAAATTGAAGTTGGTTCGTGGAGTCGTCCCGACGCTCACGTGTCGATGGGGGACGGCATCGTCGATGAGTCCGGCCTCGCCGGGGCCCAGTGTCACCACGGACCCATCCTGGTACTCGATCTGCTCGATCCCGTCCACAACAAAAGTGATGACCAACCCATGGGTGTGAAATCCGCTTGCGGGGCTGCTGCTCGCCGGGGCCAGACTGCCGCTTCGGACGTCCCAGCACACGGACCCCTCAGGCATGACCACTTGCGTTTCCAACAGGGTCCCAGTGGCGATCGGCTGCTGCAGGCTGGACGACGCCGCGCTCGTCGCCGCACCGATCACTATCGTCAAGAGCAGTGCCGGGAGCCGCATCGCGTGCTGCATCGGACGCCCCTTTTTGCTGGGTGATTCTACAGGTGCGCCCCGGACGGGGTCAAAGGCGTCTCTTGGCATATCTAGGCTGCGCGCAATGTTGTCGTGCAAAATCGCATGCGACATCCGGGACTGGATCAGTTCCAGGAATCGGTCGGCTAAGATGCGGTCTGCGTGTCGATTGGAGGCGTGGGGATGTTCCGACTGTTGGCACTCGTGGTGTTCGCCTTGGCTACTCTCTCCGTGGGCTGCGCGCCGCCGCAGGGGCGGGAGTTAGTGGGGGCGAGCGGGGCCCCGGCGGCGCCCAAGCGGATCGTGGCGGCGATCAGCGGTGATCCTCGAACCGTCTACTCCAGCT
>DASXTD010000538.1:0-4142 GCA_036505655.1 Chloroflexota bacterium | reverse complement strand
CTTCGGCCCCGCCGATCTGGAAGCGGCTGTGCAGGAGTTTAAGCGACGGCAGCGGCGCTTTGGGCGAGTGAGCGCGTCCTAAAGCTCGCGCCAAACGCGCGCGTCGCTGAACTCGGACAAATGGCGCACGTTGGTGGTGGCGATTACTACGTCATCGGACCGCGCTCGCGCCCAGTCCCACTGCGCACAAAGGATCATGTCTCCATCGAGAGCTTCGCCGCCCGCAGTGGGTCGGCCTCGCTGCCTCGCCAGTGCCCAGAGCTCGGCCGCTCGAAGCATCATCGGGGTGGTAATGGGAACGTATATCAGCGACGACTTGAACAGGTCCAATCGGCGTAGGCTTTCGGTCCTGCCACCGAGCAGCAGCTCGCGCCTAATCTCGTAATCGGCAATCTCTGGGATGGCAAAATCGGCTCCGTGCGACAGGCGATCTTCGAACCAAAGTTTGCAGGTAATCGTTTCCGGAGAAGCGGCCGTTGGGTTGCACAACATTCCGAGCGGCCCAGAATCCAGGATGACGAACACCGGCCTTAGGTGAAGAGGGGGCGATCCGACAGCCGATCCTCATCTAACGCCTTTCGCAGAAAGTCCCACGATTCGGCATGCTCGGGATCGTTGGCCTCCTCGCCCCAGCGGGCCACCAATTCAAGTGCTTGCGCACGCTGCTGCGGAGTCAGCCGCCCGGGAACCTGGACGGCTTTGGCGGAGATTCCCTCCCTGCGTCTGTCGACACCGCCTCGATCGTGGGATAGGGAGGGCACCAGTCCGCGTGCCGAGGCCACGAAATCGTTCAGGACGGCCTCATCTACTCGATACGACCGACCGATCCGGGCCGCCTCGATCGTCCCCGCTCGAATGTGTCGATAAACGGTCTCTCGGCCGATTCGAAGGCGGTCGGCCACTTCGGCTGGGGTTAGCATCCGCCCCATGCAATTTGCTCCACAATAGTCTACTTTCATATATTTTAGTCGACTCTTTTCGTTTTTGGTTACAACTTTCGCGGCTGCACCCGCTTCGATAGCAACCTGGAATCGGCGCGCGGTATGCTGCGCATCCCTCCGGCTGGAGCGCCACATTTGCAATCGGGGACCCTGTTGACGTTGTGGCGCCGGAGTTTCAGCGCCGTTTCGGCCGGGTGGGGTTGCTAGCCGGACTCGTCCTTCAGCGGCATCCGCAAATACGCCACGTCGGCGCTTCCCGCCAACTGTTCGATCACCGAGACTGGGACAAGCGCCAGGATCGACGTTGGGCTGTCACCCACCACTTCTCCGCCGGCACCGCGCACGTCGTCCTGCGCGCGCGCAGCTCGCCCTCCGCCTGGGTTGACGGCCACTATGAGGCGGACCTTGTTGCCCTCCACATCTAGTCCCATCTCGCGTGCTTTCTCCAGACCGGCGGCCGGGCCGGAGCTATTCACGGTCTGTCCAACGGCCGCTAACGCGGCATCGAGCTTGGGATTCCTGTCAGCGAGGCTCGCTGCAGAGTTCGGGATGGGGGAAGCCGTGGCCACGAAGTTGACGACAATCGTTAGCTGATCCTCCACGTCCATCGCGTGCCCGCCTGCCGCGCGCGGCGGATCGACGCCGAAGTCCGTCATGAGAATCTGAGTGCTTGCGGTCCCGCTGAGATTACTACCCTGCAACGTGGCTTCCGTGGCGAAGGTGGCCGGGCGGGTCATGCCATGAACGGTCAGGTTGCCAGAGACGCGCACGTTGGCCGGCTGGCCCTCGACGTAACGTGTTGGCAGGGCTTCGAGACCGGCAGCCGTGAATTCCGCGAATCGATACTGGTCGGCGGCGAGCAACCTTCGCACGGCGCTGTCGCGCTGGGCCAGAAACAACCCAGCCGGCCGCTCGAAAAGTGGTGTCTCTGCCGTCTGGCTGACCAGAGTGGAGACGTCCACCTGGAAGTGGCTGGAAGTCAGGCGAGGCTGCTCCCCGGTCACCAGCACCAGCTCGCCTTCCACGTCCCCGGTCTTCGCCGCAGCCTTGGTTGGCAATGGCCAACGTAGCCATTTCTCTTGGGCCTGGTACGATGCGTTGGATTGTTGGGGCACGATGTGAAAAGTCAGCTCCTGGCCGGGCGAGGCCGGATCACTTCCGACTCGGTTGCTGACGGCCGAGCCGGCCCCAGGCTGTGAGCCGCTCAGGGCGCCGCACCCGACGCATGCCGCGAGCAGGGCCGCGGTCACTACGGTCACAAGCCGCGAGATCCAAGGGCTGGGCAGCATCGCCATTCGTCGCACGGTGCGCATTTTAAGCTAGCGGCGACCCCCATTGACGCAACGTCCTGAGTGCTGGGAAGTCAATCTGGTGTAAAACCTCGCCCAGGCCCCCAACCCCGGCCGCATCTTTACCGCCGATTCCGTTAAGGGAAAGCAGTGCCACCCGACGCTGACCTAGTGAGACCGACACGCGGAATTGGCGTAAGAGCCGCCTTCTCTCCCAACCGCATGGTGGCGCCATCAAGTTCGCCGGTTCTGGCACTGCTGCCCTGGGCCCTTCCAGTCCTCCTGCTCGCGGTTGCAATTGCGGCTGGCCTGGCCGGCGCCACTGGGTCTTACGCGGCCGCCTATCCTGTCGACCCTCGCACGGGTCTTCTGTTTGCGCCCGCGCTCGGGGTGACGGTCTGGGCGTGCGCGGAGCTGATCGGGCATCGAGCGAGTGGCGCCACTGGTAGCGATCCTTACGCCTACGCGCAGATGGCGGTGGACCTGGTGCGAACCGGCACCGTATTGCATCGGTTCGAGCTGCTCCCCCTCGTGCTCCATCCCAGCCTGAGTCTCACCTGGGACCCGCTGGTCCACATCGGCTACCACCTGCCGGTCAATGAGCCCGGCGATGCACCGACCGTCTGGCCGGTGGGGGCAGCCTTCCCTCTCGCTCTCGGATACCTGGTGGGTGGCGATGAGGGCCTGTACTGGGTGAACCCGCTAGCGACGTTCGGAGCGGCCGCCGCGACAGGGCTGTTAGCGTGGATGCTGATCGACTCGAAACCCAGGCCCGTGCGCCTGGCGGTGGCGATTCTGGCTGGCGGCATCATCCTGACCTCCAACGAGCAGGTGCTGTGGGCCCGGGTGCCGATGGCGGACGCCCAGGCGGAGGTGTTCACCACGCTCGCCATTGTGGCCGCACTGTGGGCGGGCCGCCAGCCGTCGGTGCTGCCCGGGCGATCCCGCGCCACCATCGCAGCCTTGTTATTGTGCGGCGCAATGCTGGGGGCTGCCTACCTCGTTCGTCATACCCAGGTGCTCATGGCACCTGCCCTCACCCTGTTGCTTGTCGACCAGGCTCGTCGAGGGTCTTTCCGTCGTCTCGGGCTTGTGGGCCTGGCGGCTCTGATCGTCGCCCTGCCCGATTTCTGGTATCGCCAGCAGAGCCTGGGCGGCTGGCTGCGGCCGGAATCTGAGGAGCTGAGGCTGTTCTCTAGCGCGGCGCTGCTGATCACCCCGGAACGCATCTGGAGTGCGTTGACGCACGGTGACGAGTTTGGGTGGTTGGTCCCTCTGATCGCGATCGGAGCCTGGCGCCTGGCGCGGGACCATCGGCGGGCCCTGGTGGGGTTGCTCACCTGGCTAGCCGTCCTAGTGGCCTTCCATTTGCCCTACCCGGCCCTGCGCCTCCGCGATCTCATTCCAGAGTTCCCCGTTCTGGCTGTCCTGGCTGCGCTCGGCGTGACCTGGGTGATTGAGTCGGTACACCGGGCAGGGAAACGCCCCCTCTCCCTAACCCTCCCCCGCGAGGGGGGAGGGAACATCGCAGACCCCGCAAGTCGCGGAGTGAAGTCCGCTCTTTCGTCCACGATGTGGGCCATGCTCCTATTTCTCAGCATCGATGCGTTCGCGTTGCGCTTCTGGAGCGAAGCGCACCGGCCGTTCGATCCGCCGGAGCACGTTTTTGGCTATCTCACCGCGGAGCACCGCGCCGCGTTCGATACTATCGCCAGCGTGGTGCCCCGCGGCGGCATCATCGCTGCCGATTTCAATGATGGGGCTCTCGATCTCCTGAGTGGTCGGGACACCGTGCGGGCCGGGCTGTGGACTCCATGGGAGCGGCATCTTTTCTTCTGCCGGGCTGAATCCGGAGGCCGCCCGATTTACGTATTGGACGATAGCCAGGCGATAGAGGGCATGCTGGGCGGCT
>DASXTD010000537.1:0-3804 GCA_036505655.1 Chloroflexota bacterium | reverse complement strand
ACCAGGGTGACTGACTCAGACCTATGATGTTCCCTTCGGCGTCCCTGACCGATGCAATGAGCTTGCCACCTCCGACGTCCGTGATCTCTTGTGTCGTTTGCGCTCCTGCGTCGAGGAGCGATTGCAGGCTCTTCTTGATGTCATCTACGTGCCAATAGGCCGTCATGCCGTGGGTGTGGCCATTCGGGTCCAGGCCGATGTCCTGGTCGCCGACTTTCCAGCCCACATAATATGGCGCGTCCATCATGGGCTCGGCGCCCAGGAGTGTGGTGAACAGCGCTTTCGCCCGCGCCAGGTCCTTTACCGGATAGATGACCGTCTTGATTCCCTGATTCATGAGAGCCTCCCCTTGCGTCACATTCGCGAGATTTCCCTCGTCACTGATATGACGCAACCCGTCAAGGAAATGTGACCGATGGCAGAACACGACTGGCTAGCGGCGCAGTTCGAGGAAAACCGAGCGCACCTGCGCTCGGTCGCCTGCCGCCTGCTCGGCTCCCTCAATGAAGCGGACGATGCTGTGCAGGAGTCCTGGCTGCGGCTGAGCCGCTCCGACACCAGCGGCGTCCAGAATCTGGGGGGCTGGCTGACCACGGTCGTCGCGCGGGTTTGTCTCGACATGCTGCGCTTGCGGCAGGCGCGCCGCGAACAGCCATTAGATGCGCAGTTCCCTGACGCCATCCCGAGCCCTGACAGCGGCCTCGACCCGGAGCATGAGGCTCTGCTAGCCGACTCGGTTGGCTCAGCCCTGGTTGTGGTACTCGAAACGCTGGCCCCCGCCGAACGACTCGCGTTCGTGCTGCACGACCTGTTCGCAGTCCCTTTTGACGAGATCGCTCCGATCGTGGGGCGCACTCCGGTTGCGGCCCGACAACTCGCCAGCCGCGCGCGGCGCCGTGTCCAGGGAGCCGGAGCGGACGAGGCAGTAACCCAGGATCGGCCGTCAAACCTGCTTGACGCCGATCGCACCCGCCAGCGCGAGATCGTGGATGCTTTCCTTGCTGCATCCCGCGGCGGTGACTTCGAAGCTCTCCTTGCAATGCTTGCCCCGGACGTCGTGCTCCGCGCCGACCATACGGCCGTGCTCGCCAGCGCGGCGAGAGAGAGTCAAGGCGCTCCGAAGCTGGCACCCGAGGCCCGTGGTGCTGCCGCTGTGGTCGAGATATTCGGCGGACGGGCCCGAGCCGCTCAACCCGCCGTCATCAACGGCGCGCCGGGACTCGCCTGGGCTCCGGGCGGGCAGCCGCGCGTAGTATTCGCCTTCACGATCACAAGCGGTAAGATCGTGGAAATCAACATGGTGGCCGACCCCGTGCACCTCGGCCGGCTCGACCTCGCGCTGCTCGAGGGCTGACCGCCCGCCGATACCCGACTCCGCTCAGAGGAAGCCGACAGTGCCAAAGCTCCGCGTCCACAGCTTCTCCGTCTCCCTGGACGGCTACGCGGCCGGGCCCGACCAGGGACCTGCCACTCCGCTCGGCGTGGGTGGAGAACGTCTGCACGAATGGGCTTTCGCCACGCGCACGTTCCGCCAACGATTTGGCATGGAGGGCGGCGATGATGGACTCGATGATCGCTCTGCCGCCGCGAGCGATATCGGCATTGGCGCCACGATCATGGGCCGCAACATGTTCGGCCCGGTCCGCGGACCCTGGGAAAACGAGGACTGGAAAGGCTGGTGGGGAGGCAATCCGCCCTTTCATCACCCCGTGTTCGTCCTCACCCACCATCCCCGGGCTTCGTTCTCCATGGACGGTGGCACCACGTTCCATTTCGTAACAGACGGTATCGAGGCGGCCCTGACGCGAGCCGTCGAGGCAGCCGGCGGCCAGGACGTAAGGCTCGGCGGTGGTGTCGCGACCATCCAGGCCTACCTTCGCGCCGGCCTCATCGACGAGATGCACCTCGTGATCATCCCGGTTCTGCTGGGCCGGGGCGAGCGCCTCTTCGATCATCTTGATGGCGGCCCGGTCGGCCTTGAATGCGTCGAGCTGGTTAGCTCACCCGCGGTCGTCCACGTACGCTTAGTGCGAATTGAGGCTTCTTGAAGCGAGATAGGAGGTTCTCCCTATGGCCAGGCGAATCGTCGTTACTGCACCCCGGCCCGCTCCTTTCTTTACGCCCGTGTTTGTGGCCGTTGACCGTTTCTTGCCCGAGGAAGGCCTGGAGGGCGAGGTCCAATACGGCGTCCAGAACGGCCGGGAGCGCGCCCTCAAGGGCGAGGTGGACTTCATCGCCACCGGTGTCGGACGCGGCGCCCGCCTGGAGCCTTCTGGCATGAAACTGATCGCGCAGCACGAAACCCGCGCCACTACCCACACGCTCATGGTGCGGCCCCAGATCGAGTCTGCCCACCAGATCATGGGGCTGGTCATGATGACCGGTATCGGCCAGGAGAGCGACGACACCGCGCTCGATCGCGAGCTGAAGAACATCCTGCTCCCGCATGGAATCCAGCTCGCCCAGTCGGATATTGGCCTGTTCCGGGTAGACGGCGGTCATCCTGCCCAGTACCAGGCCCTCCAGGAGGGCATCGGCGATGGGGCGTGTCTGGGCGCTCCCTACTGGGTTTTCCTGCTCAAGGAGGGCTACCATAACCTGGGCTGCGAAGCGGACTCAGCACCCGGCTATGGCTGCGGCGGCGTCCTGGCATCAGAAGAGAAGATCGCCCAGAACCCCGGCGAGGTCCAGGCTTTCGTGCGCGCATACGTCAAGGCGATCCGGTTCTGCCGCGACAATCCCGAAGAGACCATGAAGCTCATGGTCAAGTACTCGGCGGATTGGGGCGTCGAGGACGAATCAGTGGCTCGCGAGATGTACCGCATGCTCTCCCCCTACTGGGACGAGCACATCGATCCCAGCGTCATTCAACGGCTCCTCGAACGCACGTCCGAGCTGACCGGCCAGCCCGTCGAGCCAATCGAAAGTGTCCTCGATACTCGCTTTCTCGACGAGGCCCTCCGCACCCTCCCACCAAAATGACCAGGATGATGAATGGGATCGGCGAAAAACGGGAGCTCAACCGGGGAGGCAACCATCAAATACGAGCGGATCGATACTTCAATACCGCCGAGTGGCACTGGCTGCGTGGAATGTCTCGCGGAAGGTGGATGGTGGCTCGAGCTCCGGCGCTGTGTCGAATGCGGCCACATTGGATGCTGCGACTCGTCGCCTTCGCAGCACGCGAGCAAGCATGCAGCTGCCACCGGCCACACCATGATCCGCAGCTTCGAGCCGGGTGAGGGCTGGTTCTGGGACTTCGAAACCAACGACTACTTCGATGGCCCTAAGCTGGCGCCGCCCGACCACCATCCGCTCGATCAGCCCACCCCCGGACCGGCCGACCGGGTCCCACCGGACTGGGAACAGCACCTGAACTAAACGACGAGGCCAGGCGACCTTGGTCGATTCGGGCCTAGAAGACTCGCTCCCGCCCACCCGATCGGATCATTTGCGCCTGCACGGTCTCTACATCGAATGGGTCGATTCCGTCTGGCACGATGGCATGGACTAGCTGGATGTTCCCCATCTTGTTGTCCTCAGGCCGGAATGCGACGCCCGGCGGGTCCTTGCCAGCCGCCACGTCCTTCACGACCTTCAGTAGCAGCTCCCGGATGGCGATCGGCTGCGCGTCACATAGCCCCAGGTGTTCATTCTCGCGGTCGGAGATCGAGCCCATCGACTCGGTCATCACGGCATCCTGGGTGTGCGGCCCGAACGGGATGCCCGCATACACCTTTGTGCGCTGGACCTCGCGATCCATCAGGTAGCCGTTCTCTTTGTTGGCGGTCTTGCGCCAGTCCG
>DASXTD010000536.1:0-7391 GCA_036505655.1 Chloroflexota bacterium | reverse complement strand
GTCGTCCCGCCCGCCGTCCCGAAGGCGTTGACGGTGAAGAGGAGGCCCACGGTCAGGGCTTTCGAGGCGCGTGTTGCGCCGTTTCCGTCTGGCGATGAGGACGTAGCGCCACCAGGTGCGCAACCGACCAGCACAGCGAGTGTAGCTATCAGCGTAAGGACGCGTCTGATTTGACGGCCGCCAGTTGCGTGCGCGCTCGATGGCTGAGTCCCGACACCGCTCCGCTTCGCTACGCTCATATAGTGGCATCCCTCCGACCGCGTTATGATAGCGCTCTGCCAGCCGCTAGCTGGCGGCGCGAAGCGAAGAGCGCATGCCCGAAACGAGTGGACCATGATCGAGCGGGGCGCCGGGCCGGGTCCGTTCGGTGCTCGTGCGGGGATCTCTCGAAATTCCCTCCTCCATCGCCGTCTCATTGAATCCTCATTTCCTTATCTGGAGCGGACCTCCATACTGATAGTGAGCACCTCATGATGTGGGGCTGGGCGAAGCTGCGGAGGTGGAGCTATGGCGGTGATGGCCGAGAACTCAAGGGAAACGCAACCGCACGTGGTGATCATCGGGGGTGGCTTTGGCGGCCTCCACGCCGCCCAATCGCTGGGCAGCAAAGCGGTGCGGGTCACGCTCGTCGATCGCCGCAACCATCACCTGTTCCAGCCCTTGCTGTACCAGGTGGCGACCGCAACCCTTTCCCCGGGTGATGTCGCCGAGCCGCTCAGACAAATCGTGCGGCGCCATCGGAACGTGCGAACTTTGTTGGCGGAAGTGACGGCGATCGACCTGGAGGGGAAGACCATCACGCTGGCTGAGGGGGATCAGCTCCAGTATGACTATCTCATCCTGGCCGCGGGAGGCCGCCACGCCTATTTTGGGCACGACGCCTGGGAGCCGCTCGCTCCCGGCCTGAAGACGCTGGAGGACGCGCTCGAAATTCGGCGGCGGATCCTGTCGGCCTTCGAGCGGGCCGAGCGCTTGTGCCTCGAAGCGCGCGATTCTGGGGAGCAGGTTCCTGGGGACGTGATCAAGGCATTGTTGACCTTCGCGATCATTGGTGGCGGTCCGACCGGCATCGAGCTGGCCGGGGCGCTCACCGAGATTGCACAACATACGCTGGCAGGCGAGTTCCAGGGGATCGATCCCCGACAAGCGCGGATCATCGTCCTGGAAGGCGAGTCGCGAGTTCTCCCAGCAATGCCGGCGAAGCTGTCACACAAAGCCGAGACGGCGCTCAAGCGGCTGGGCGTCGAGGTTCGCACGCACTCCCTGGTCACCGACGTGACCGAGGACGGCATTTCGGTGGGCGAGGAATTCATTCCGGTCAAGACGGTGTTCTGGGCGGCGGGAGTGGCGGCCGCACCGCTGGCGCGCACGCTGGGTGTACCGCTCGACCGGGCAGGACGAGTGCCCGTAGAGCCCGACCTGACCCTCGCGGGCCACCCGGAGGTCTACGTGATCGGCGACCTCTCCACCGAGAGCAAGCCGACCGGCCCGCTCCCGGGACTGGCGGCGGTAGCCATGCAGGAAGGCCGGGCGGCGGCCGAGAACCTTTTGCGCAGTGAACAAGGTATAGCGCGTCTCCGCTTCCGGTACCGGGATCGGGGCGCCATGGCCATCATCGGCCGAGGCTCGGCGGTGGCAGCTTTCCCACACGGGGTGCAGATCGCCGGTCCGGTTGCCTGGCTGGCCTGGCTGTTCATTCACCTGTATATGCTGATCGGGTTCGAGAACCGCGTCCTGGTGCTGATGCAGTGGGCGTGGTCGTACCTGACCTGGAATCGCGGGGCACGGCTCATCACCGAGACGTCGATTTCGGAGGCCATCGAGGCGTCGGCGCGGGCTCGCGGTCGTCCCCGCGGACGGACCTCCGCGTGAGCCTTCGCGCCCCCCTGGGCACGGATTCCTCGCTGCGCATCGGAATGACAACGACCTTCCTGGGGTAACAGCCGCTCCTCCGGACACGTTCAGCCAGTTGAGAGGGTGCGAACTCTCGGAGGTAGATGTGGCAGAACATGACTACGTAGAACGACGGGAAACCGCGGGCGGTACTGGGCTTGGGGTACTCATCGGCATCCTGGTCGCAGTGGTCATTGCCGCCCTAGTGCTGATGCTCATCGCGAGTGGACGGTTCGCCGGTCCAACCAGCACAGGCACGAATCCGCAGCCCAACCAGCCTTCCATCAACATCAATCCCAATATCAATCCCAATATCGACATCAATCCCAACATCAATCTACCGTCAGGACCTGGCGAGACCGGGACAGGAACGGGTGGAACCGGGTCAAGCGGAACCGGATCGACTGGAACTGGAAGTAGCGGGACCGGAACAGGATCGACCGGATCCGGGTTGACCGGGACCGGAAGTTCGCCGGGCTACTAGAAGGGAGACTAATCCATGACGATGTTCGCCTGGATCCTCGTCGGTCTCCTGGCAGGACTCATCGCCAACCTGATCTACCCAACGCCGGCGCGCGGCGGCTGGCTGGGGGCAATGCTGCTCGGCATGGCCGGTGCACTGGTGGGTGGTTTTGTCGCGGCACTCCTGACCGGGTATGACTGGGTCACGGGCGTAAATCTGACCACCATCGCGGTGTCAGTGTGCGGGGCGTTGCTCCTCTTGACGCTGTCGAACAGCATCCGCAACGTCCGCTCTCACGCCTAAGTTTTAAGCACCCCCTCTCACGGGAAAGCCCCCTGCCCGACGCGGAGGGCTTTCTTGGTTCGACCTGGGGAATCCGTCAAAAGGGGCGTATTTACATGAAGGCAGATAGCGGACCAGAAGGCCAGGAAGAAGCTGGAAATGAAGAGCCGGGAAACACGGTGTTCAGTCCGCGTGACCTCGTAGGAGGGACCGTTCTGTCGCAGGATGGACAGAACATCGGCCGCCTGAAAGATATCCGCGGGAATGGCTTCCTGGTGGACGCGCCACTGCAGCCGGACTACTGGCTGCCTACGGACTGCATCCTGTCGGTGGCCGATCAAACCATTCACATTTCGATCCCGAGCGATCTGATCGGGGACTACACCATGGACCCGCCCGAGGCCTACATCAGTCTGGACGCGCGGTGGACTGACGAGGTGGCGGCTCAGTTCCGCGATGAGTGGGAACGACGCTACGGAGATTCCGGTCGCCGCTGGCTCGATTACGAGATGGCCTTCCGCTACGGATACGAGCGTGGGCTGGATCCACAGTATGCCGATCGGTCGTGGGAAGACGTCGAAGAAGATCTCCAGAAGGACTATCCGGGGTATACGAGCCGAATCGACCCCGCGGCGGTGGACATGCCCTGGGACCGGTTACGCGACGCGATCAGAGACGCATTCAATAGCACGCGCGATCAGCGCGCTGCCTGAGTAGGGAGCACAAACCGGTTATTAGAGCGCGCGCTTCTGGGTCCGCGTCGCATGACGATTCATTCATGACTTTGACGCTACCCGGAGGCAGAGTGTAGGTGGCGCAGGACACTTCCCCGCGCCTGGCAGTCCTTCCAAACTGAGTTCTTAGGAGGCAAATCATGGCAAAAGCAGCTACTCTCGTTGCGCACGAGTTGCCACCACTGCCCTACGAGTACGACGCCCTGGAGCCACACTGCGACCGGGAAACTCTGGAGCTGCATCACGACAAACACCACCGCGCTTATGTCGATAAGCTCAACCATGCTGTAGAGAAGCATGCTGACCTGGCCTCAAAAGACCTGGAGGATCTGCTCCGTGATCCGGAGGCCATTCCGCCGAAGATTCGCTCCGCGGTCATGAACAACGCGGGCGGCCACTTCAATCACAGTTTCTTCTGGCACTGCATGGGCCCGGATCAAGACCACGGCCACCGTGCGACCGGATCGGTGGGGCGCGCGATCGACGAGACGTTCGGGAGCTTCGATGAGTTCCGCGACAAGTTCAAAGAGATGGCACTCGGGCTATTTGGCTCTGGCTGGACCTTCCTGGTGATGGACGCGGCCCAGAAGCTGGAAATTCGCAATTACCCCAACCAGGATTGCCCCCTGAGCGACGGCCTCATCCCGTTGCTCGCGCTCGACCTTTGGGAGCACGCGTACTACCTGAAGTTCCACAATCGACGGGACGAGTGGAGCGACACCTGGTGGAACGTCGTCAACTGGGACGAGGTGAACAGCCGCTATCTCATGGGTGGTTAGGTTTCGGTCAGGATGGTCTGGCTATGCGGCTCTGTCGTGGGTCTGGCGACTGAAAACGGCGTCGAGTTGGTCGCGGTTGAGCGATTCGTTGGCCAGCAGCTCTTCGACCAGGGCTTCGAGTTGGCCGCGGTGCTTGCGGAGGACATTGGTGGCTCGGTCGTGCGCGTCCTGGATGAGCTGGCGGACCGCTGCATCCAATTCACCGGCGGTGGTTTCTGAGTATTGGCGGGGGTGGGCGAGCTCCCGGCCCAGGAACGGGTCGGTCTCTCCTACCCCGTACCAGACCAAGCCGAGCTCATCGCTAAGGCCCCATAGGCCGACCATGCGTCGCGCTAGGTAGGTCGCCGACTTTAGATCGCTCTCTGCACCGGTCGTGGGCTCGTGGAGGAATACCTCTTCCGCGGCCCGGCCTCCCAGGAGGACGTCCAGCCGCGCCAAGAGATAAGCGCGCGGATAGTTCCGGCGATCGTCGTCGGCCGCCTGGAGCGTGGCTCCCAACGCATGTCCATGCGGGATGATCGAGATATGACTGGGTGGATCGGAGTGGGGTGTGAGCTTGGCGACCAACGCGTGCCCGGCCTCATGGTAGGCCACCACCCGGCGTTCTTCCTCGTTGCTCAAAGGCGGCTGGCGGGTTCCTAATAAGATCGAATCGAGAGCAACTTCGAAGTCGCGCATATCCACTGAGCGTGCTCTCCTGGCCGCGGCTGCGAGAGCCGCCTCATTGGCAAGATTGGCCAGATCTGCCCCTGAGAAGCCAGGGGTCCGGTGGGCGAGCTGTTCGAGGTCGACGTCGGGCCGCAGCTTCAGCCGCTGCACGTGAATCTCGAGAATGGCTGCGCGGCCGGCGCGATCGGGTAGCCCCACGGTGACCTGGCGGTCGAACCGGCCGGGCCTGAGGAGCGCCGGATCGAGGACGTCCGGGCGATTCGTGGCAGCGATAACGATGACTTTCGTCTGGTCGTCGAAGCCGTCCATCTCGACCAACAGCTGATTGAGGGTCTGCTCGCGCTCATCGTTCCCGCCTCCATAGCCGGCGCCGCGCTGGCGGCCGACCGCGTCCAGCTCGTCCACGAAGACGATGGCTGGAGCCGCGGCTTTGGCCTTGTCGAACAGATCGCGCACTCGGCTGGCCCCGACGCCGACGAACATCTCGACAAACTGAGATCCGGAGATGCTGAAGAAAGGAACGTTGGCCTCGCCGGCGATCGCGCGAGCAAGCAGCGTCTTGCCACTGCCAGGTGGGCCAATTAGCAGCGCGCCCCGCGGTAGCCTGGCTCCGAGGTGGAGATAGCGCTCGGGTTCTCTCAGGAATCCAACGATCTCCTGGAGCTCGGCTTTGGCATCACCTACTCCTGCGACGTCAGCGAACGTGGTGCGTGGTCGCTCCTCCTCAAACAGGCGGGCCCGACTCTTCCCGAAGCCAAGCAGGTTCTGCTGGCTGCGTTGCGCCTGCATCCCCATGAGGAAGAGTAGCCCGACAAATAGGAGCAGTGGGGCCGTGTTCACTAGCAAGCTCACCAGCCAGGACCCGCCGCTGACGTCCCGGGCGTTCACTTCGACGTGATGTTCAGCTAGCAGTGGCAGCAATCGGTCATCTCCGAGCGCTGGAATGACGCTGCTGAATCTCGTGTAGGGGCGCGGCCTATCGTTGGACGTTTGCGAGGATGTGGATCCAGCCTGGTCGGCCGGCGGCCAGATAGTGTCGGTTTTGAACTCACCGTCGATCGATTGGCCCGAGAGAGTGACACTGGCCACGGCATCAGAGCTGACCTGGTCGAGGAACGCGCTGTAGGGGAGATCGACGCTTACCGGTGCCTTAGGCACGAACAATGCGTAGGCATTCCAGGCCAGGCTGAGCCCGAATAGCACCAGCCAGACCCACAGCGGGAAGCGTGATCCGCTTTTCTGAGGCGGTGGCCTGTCTGGCTGCTTGGGCGCGCCCTTCGGGGGCGTATCAGGGCGAGCGGCGGTCATGCAGTGCCTCCGTGGCGCCGGGACGGGCCAGCGAGGCCACATGCGCTCGCCGACTGGTGCTACCCTTCGAAACGACTACACGGCGGCCCACGTTTCCCCAAGTGGGCTATGGAGACACCAGGGAGTGCTCACGGTGATTGGCGAATCAGTTCTCGGTCGGCCAGAGAGGGCCTGTCTGGGGAGCGCGGTTCGGCTAATCGCCAGCCTTGACTCGGCGGTGGCATACGAAGCGGCCTGGAGATGGCAGAGTGCAACCGCCGCCGCCGTGGCTGACGGGGGGCCGGAGACCCTGGCGCTGCTACAGCATCTGCCGGTGTTCAGTTTCGGTCGGCGAATTCGCCGGGAGCATCTGCTGGTCGATCCGATCGAGCTGGCCGGAGGCGGAGCGGCCATCGTGGAGAGCGACCGGGGTGGGGATGTGACGTTTCACGGCCCTGGGCAGTTGGTGGCCTATCCGATTCTCGACCTCCGCTCGCGGGGTCTGGGTCCGGTTGACTACGTTTGCCGGCTCGAGGAGCTGGTGATCCGCACACTGGCCCGGTTTGGTATCAGTGGCGAACGGTGGCCAGGACGGCCGGGGGTATGGGTGGACGGTTCCAAGATCGCGGCCATCGGGGTGCGGATCCGGCGCGGAGTCTCCACCCACGGATTGGCTCTGAATGTCGAAACGAATTTGAGCTGGTTCGATGCTATCGTCCCATGCGGTATTAGCGACGCCGGGGTCACATCCATGACCAAGATTCTGGGCGCGTCCCCGGGCCTCCCGGCAGTGGCGGACGAGCTTTGCGACGCGTTTGCTGATGTGTTCGATTGCAAGCTCGTAGGGGTCCCCGTCGCCCGTCAGGGGGGAGGGAGTCACAAGGAGGGCCGGGGACAAGCGCCCGCGCTACCCGGCGGCCGGCGTGTTCCGGCACCCGCCGCGGTACCCTCCCCATGACAGCCCCCTTCGCATCTCCGAAGCCGGAATGGCTGAAGGTGCGGTTCCCTGGGGGAGAACGCTATCGCGAGATCAAGGGGCTGCTCCGGAAGCAGCAGCTCCATACCGTGTGTGAGGAAGCCCATTGCCCCAATATCGGCGAGTGCTTCCAGGCCGGCGAAGCCACGTTCATGATCCTGGGGGCCGTTTGCACGCGCTCGTGCGGCTATTGCGCCGTGACTTCGGGGCGACCAGGCGAGCTGGATCTGTTCGAACCGGTTCGGCTGGCTCAGACGGTCGACAATCTCGGCCTCGATTACGCTGTCATCACGTCAGTCAATCGCGAC
>DASXTD010000535.1:0-6223 GCA_036505655.1 Chloroflexota bacterium | reverse complement strand
GTGATAGATGCAGCGAAGGCCGCCGTCCTCCAGCCGGCCGTAGCTCAGATCGGCCCCGCGATGCGAGCAGTGGATGCCGAGCAGACCGGGGCGGCCCCGGTCATCTCGGAACAGGACCAGATCCTCACCCAGGAGTCGGATCGGGACCGGCGCGCCCCCAACGGGCAGATCCTCGGATAGCGCGGCGGGCTGCCAGTAACGCCGCATCAGCTCGCCACACGGGGTGCCGGGTCCGGTTTCGGTGATTAGCTTGTTGTCTTCCTCCCTGAACATAGCGAACCCCCTTGGATTCCGAGCGCCAGAGTCTACTATTATCTGCCCCTTCGGGTACAAGAACTGATGAAGAGCCTTCGAGGGAGGGAAATAGCTGTGGTAACCCTTGAAGAAAATGTGCTGCTCACTCGCGTGGGTCGCGGGACACCCATGGGCGAGATGATGCGCCGGTACTGGGTCCCCGCTTGTTTATCGGAAGAGCTGCCAGAGCTGGACTGCGACCCTATCCGAGTTAGGCTGCTCGGCGAAGACCTGATCGCGTTTCGCGACACGGACGGCCGCGCGGGAGTGATGCAAGAACGCTGTCCGCACCGAGGCGCCTCTCTCTTCTTTGGGCGCAACGAAGAAGGGGGTCTGCGGTGCCTCTATCACGGCTGGAAAGTCGACGTCACCGGCAAGGTTCTCGATACGCCCTGCGAGCCAGCCGAAAGCATGCTGAAGCAAGTGGTTAGGCATGCCGCCTATCCCGTGACCGAGCGGGGGGACGTGGTCTGGGCTTATCTGGGTCCAACCGACAAACAGCCCCCCTTCCCTGATTTCTGGTGGACCAAAGTCCCGGCGAACCAACGATGCGTGGGGAAGGTCGACTACCAGTGCAATTACCTCCAGGGTCTGGAAGGGGTCACAGACGGGTCCCATAGCGCCGTGCTCCACACCGGATATGTCCTGATGCACTGGACTCAGGAACAGATCGACAAAGCGCCGCTGGGGTCTGCCATTGATCTAGGCTCACCGGAAGATTCGGAGGACACCGCCTACGGCTTCCGGCGTGCCGCCACTAAGCCGGATCGATCAGATCCCACGGGACACAAAGTCGTGCGGGTCACGCCGATGCTTCTTCCGTTTTCCGTGTATCTCGAGTCCGCTCCTCACATGTTCGTGCCCGCGGATGACGAGCACACCTGGTTGTACGATGTGCGCGCGAGCTCTCGGAAGCCGGTGGATCCAGACGAAGCCATGGCTTACCGGGGCGAGCGAGTCGGAATTGAGCTGGGTCCTGACCACCGAAAGCTTCGGACCCTCCACAACAATTACCTCCAGGACCGCCAAGCGATGCGGGAGCGAGAAGAGGAATGGAGCTACTCCGGCCTCCCTGTGGGCAAGCCGCACCAGGACATGCTCGTCACCGAGAGCATGGGACCTATCTACGATCGTCAAGGCGAGCACCTGGGAGCCTATGACGGTTTGGCGATCCGCCTCCGCGCACGCCTGCTGGCCGCGGTACGGCAGTTCACGGAGACAGGTGAGGTAGCCGCCAACGATACCTCCATCGAATGGGATGGAATCCAGGGCGAAATCAGGCGCCTCGCCATCGACACCCCTTGGGACGCCATCGAGCTGTACTCAAAGGATTAGGCGGCGGCCGTAAGGTAGCCTACCGGAACTCCCATTCGTAGATGTTCCAGGCTACGCTCGCTTCCGGTACGACGGGCGCGGGGCCTTTCAGCTCTGTGACCTGGGCGAATGCCTGGGCAGGGAAAAACAGCGAGATCCACGGGAGACTCTCTCCGTAAGCCCGCAGCATTTGCCGCATCACCGCCAGGCGGTCGCCGTGGGCCAGGGTCACCTTGAATGTGTCGAGGAGGCCGTCGAAATCCGGTGACGCCCACCCGCCTCGGTTGAGCCCTATCCAGCGGTTGCTGGGCGTTGGAATCTGCGTGCTGCTCAGGCCTTCGAGGCCGACCTCGCCCATGAAGGTACCGGTGATCTGTACAGCCGGAAAAGTGGACCGGAGTTGGCCATCCTGCGAAAGCGCGGCAGCGATCACTCGTTGTTCGACGTGGTAGCCCGCCGCTTGGAGCCTGTCGGCCATCACGGGGAGCTCTCGGATGGCGTCAGGGCTCTCCGTCGTGGCGATCTCGAGCGTAAGCTGGCCGTCGGTGGCCCGATAGAAGCGATCCGAGCCCTTATTGAACCCCACCTCGTTCATGAGGTTCTCGCTCGCCCGCGGATCCATTGGATAGACTGGGATCGAATCGTCGATCGCGCCACCCCATGCGGAGCCTTTCCAGACCGGGGTGTCGGCAAAGACCGCCTGCCCGGCATAGACGGCATCGCTCACCGCCTGTTTGTCTACCGCATAGGCGATCGCCTTGCGTATGCGGGGGGCGAGAATCGCCCGCGGGTTTGCGAGCTCAGGGCGCAGCTGAAGCATCATGGCGCGATACGAGCTAGGCCAGGAGAAAACCCGTCCCGCTCGGGTCCGGTCCCACTGCTGCATCAAGGCTTCAGGATAATTGGGGATGGAGCTTTCAGTGGCGGCGTGCGCCTCTCCCGCGAGCAAGCTGGCCATGACGACATTCTGGTCAGAGCTGAAGCGGAGCTGGATCCGCGCGATCTTCGGAGCGCCCAGCACATAGCGCTCAAAGCGCACCGCATCGATGAACGAGCCTACCTCCCATCGTTGGATGCGGTAGGGCCCCAGCCCCACGTACTGCTGGCTCCAGAAGGGGTGGTTCGCGACCGAGTCCCGCCCGCTGGTCGCCACCTGCTCGAAGGCGGACCCGAGAATGTGCTGGGGCAGCGCGGGCAGCTCACGACCGTCCTGGGAGAGGGCATCAGCGTCTGGGTAGGGACCCTTCCAGTGGATCACGAAGTGCTCACGGTCACTCGTCGCCACGTCGGAGATCACGGACATAGGGGGCTGGCCGGCGAAGCCTAGTTCCGGGCTGGCGTATACGCGCCAGGCGAACACGAAATCGTCCGCAGTAAGCGAAACTCCATCCTGCCAAGTGAGGTTGGGTCGCAGCGTATAGATCGTCTGCATGCGTCCGTCCGGGAAAACCTTCCAGCTATCAGTGTTGAGCGCTGGCAGGCTCGCGAGCAATTCAGGCTGGGGCGGTAATCCCCGCCCATCTTGAAGGCTCGGCAGCGCATTGAAGACGCGCTGCGTGGTGCGAAGCGAAGCGCTCCGCTGCAGGAATGGCCGCGTGGCCACGCTCGTCGGCTCGGAACGGACGAAGATTACCAATGGCCGAGCCTCTGCAGCCGGAACCGCAGCCGAAGATGTCTCCGGCGCTGACGTGACGGGTCCTCTGCAGCTCGTCGCCACGAGTGCGACTAGAAGGATACCGATTGCCGCGCAGCGCGCCCTCGCCGGCCCCATTGCTGCTCCCATAGCACTTTCCCCGACTCTCGTCGGTCCAACTGCAGCGTGATTAAACCATCGTCGTCAAACACAAGGACTAAGATGAAGCAGGTTCCGGTCGAGCTCCGCTGATTGAGGATAGCGTCGTATGGACTCGGAGAGAAAGCGGAGGTCATGAACACGGCGCCAGCTCTTCGCTCATGGCTCGTCCTATCAGTGGCCGGGGTGGTCGTGGGCTGCAGCCCAGCCGGCCCCGCTCGGCAGGCTACCGAAGCGAGCCCGCCGCTCCCTCAGCGGGCGCTAACTATCTCAATCGATAAAGAACCGAATTACATTGCAGCGCTAGCGCCATTCCCGGGGACCGGTGCGACCGACTTCTACCAGCGGCCGTTCAACGCATTGCTGGACATGAACGACGACCAGGGCCGCCCGCTGGCTTATCTGGCCGAGGCGCTGCCCGTCCTGAACACTGACAGCTGGATTGTGCTCCCGGATGGCCGCATGGAGACTCGCTACCATCTCAAGCCGAATCTGATCTGGCACGACGGAACTCCGCTCGCCGCCGACGACTTCGCGTTCACATTCCAGGCGGCCCAGCCGGGGGTTGGTTTCCGCACGGGCGTCGCGCCCTATTCCGTGATGGAGGACGTCCTCGCGCCAGACGCACGCAGCCTGGTCATCCGCTGGAAAAGTCTCTACCCCGGGGCAGGCGCATTGCAGATCGCTGCCAGCCGGTTCGGCCTCGTCCCGTTCCCCCGCCACATTCTCGCGCAGCCCTTCCGCGACCATCCCCAGATCCCGGTGCAGAACAGCCTCTACTGGACTCAGGAGTTCGTTGGCGCCGGGCCGTATAAGGTGGATCGTTGGGAGCCGGGCTCCTTTGTCGAGGCGGCCGCATTTGACCAGCACGTGCTGGGCCGTCCCAAGATCGATCGCATCCGATTCGTGTTCGTGCCGGATTTCAACGCCGCCCTCGCTCATATGCTGGCCGGGACGACGGACGTTGCCTTGAACTCGCTCAACTTTACCAACATGCTGGAGCTGAAGCGCGAATGGGCTGTAGCCCACCAGGGGACGGCCGGATTGACGGCCGTCTCGCTCACATTGGTGCAATTCCAGTTCCGACCGGAGTTCGTGAATCCGCGGGCGATCCTGGACCTACGAGCGCGCCGAGCGCTCGCGCACGGGTTGGACAAGCAAGCGTTCGCCGATACAGTCTGGGCCGGCGAGCTCGCCGTGCAGGACAGCATTTTCGATCCGAGGGCGAGCTTTTACTCGCAGGTTGATCGGGCGATCAGCAAGTATCCCTATGACCCCCGCGTCAGCGAGCGGCTGATCAACGAAGCCGGCTTTACCAAAGGGCCAGACGGCTTCTTCGCCAGTCCAGCTGAAGGGAAGCTCAATCTGGTTCTGCAGGGCCTGCAAAATCGCCCCGAGCTGTCCGCGCTGCCTGGCCTTTGGCGCCAGGTCGGGTTCGATGTTCAAGAACAGGGGAAGACAACCGCCGAGGGGAACAACTCTGAGTTGGTCGACAAGTTCGGGTCGTTAAACCTCACCCTGGCCGGCTCGACCGACAGCGAGCAAATGGCCCTGTACCTGACATCGGAAGTGGCCAGTGCCGAGACGCGGTGGGTGGGGGTGAACCGCGGGGGCTGGGTCAATCCGGAAATGGATCGTCTCGTCAATGCTTTCAACACCTCCCTGGACCCGAACCAGCAGATCCAACTGCGGGTCCAGATCGCGCAAATCATCAGTGATCAGCTGCCGACCCTAATGCTGACGCAAAACCCGAACGTGCACGCATTCTCCGCCGCTGTCAAAGGCATCACCGAGACATCAATCACCACAACTGGTCGGCCAACCTGGAATATCTATGATTGGACGCTCTGACTCGGTACACTAGCCGTATGTTTGCCCGCAAAAGCCACGGTGTCCCACCCAGCAGACTCCAACCTTACCGGCCATGCCTCCAAGGAACGCAACGCGAGCAGCGAGATGGGCGACCCTGATGCGAGGTGGACCGCGACTCTAGGGAGGGGCATATGAGCGACGGTGCGGCAGCTGCCTTTCTGCACCCGGAGACCAGGGTCGAGGGGTCAATGAAGGTCAGCGGGGCAGCCAATTATGCAGCTGACTACCAGCCGCCCGGCACGCTGTGGGCCAAATTTCTCACCAGCCCGGTTCCCCATGCCTTCATTCGGTCGATTGACACCACGACAGCGAAAGCCGTCCCGGGTGTGCACGCCGTTCTCACTGGTGCCGACATCGGTCCCCGGCGGTTCGGAAAGGTCCTGTACGACCAGCCGGCGCTGGCCTATGAGCGGGTGCGCTTCATTGGCGAGCGAGTGGCGGCGGTGGCCGCCGAAACCTTGGAGGCCGCGGAAGAAGCCGTCGGACTGATGTCCGTCGAATACGACGAATTACCAGCCGTCTTCGATGGCGAAGCTGCCCTGCGCGACGACGCGCCCATCCTTCACCCGGATATCGCCGACTACCACTACGCGATGGGGAACCGTCCTCCGGTGCCCCACCCAAACCTTCAGGGCCACAATCTCGTTAAGAAAGGCGAGGGTGATCTCGAGTCCCTCTTCGCCAAGGCCCATCGTGTTTTCACACACGTCTACCATCAGGCCCGCCAGCACCAGGGCTACATCGAGCCTCATGCCTGCCTGGTCTGGATCGACGACGAGGGCATTGTTCACGTCCACGGCACCAACAAGGTGGCACTCGCCCTCCGCGAATCGCTGGCGATTTGCGCCGGGCTTCCTGCGGAACAAATTGTCGTGGACTGTCGGTTCATCGGGGGCGATTTCGGCGGCAAGGGAAGCTCCATCGACGAATACGCTTGCTACTTCCTCGCCA
>DASXTD010000534.1:0-3134 GCA_036505655.1 Chloroflexota bacterium | reverse complement strand
GAGGTCCGGATGGACGGCGAGGGCGGCGTTCGCCGCCAGCGTCCACGGCGTGGTGGTCCAAACCAAGAAATGTTCGCGCTCGTGGCCTTCGATGGGCATCTTGACATAAATCGAGGGGTGAACGACCTCGCGATAGGAGTCGGTGCCGATCAACTCGTGCTGCGACAGCGATGTCCCGCAGCGAGCGCACCAGGGCATGGTGCGCCACCCTTTGTAGAGCCAGCCCTTTTCGTGGCAATCCTTCAGGAAGTGCCAGATGTGCTCGATGTTGTTGTCGGACATGGTGTAGTAAGAATTGTCCCAGTGCATCCACTGGCCGAGCCGAATGGACTGCTGGGTGATAACGCCGGCGTATTTGAGGACTCGGTCGCGGCAGGCCTCAACGAAACGCTGGAGGCCATACTCTTCGATCTGCCGCTTGGAGTTGAGCCCCAGGTCCTTCTCGACCTCGACCTCCACCCACAGGCCCTGACAGTCGAAGCCGTTCTGGTAGCGCTCGTCGAAGCCCTTCATAGCCCAGAAGCGCTGGTAAATGTCCTTGTAGGTGCGGCCCCAGGCATGGTGCACACCCATAGGATTATTCGCGGTAATCGGTCCGTCAAAGAAGGAATAGCGGGGACCGCCCTGGTTACGTTCGACCAGTCGATCAAAGATGCGACGGTCCTCCCAGAAGTGAAGGATCTCTTCTTCCTGGGCCGGGAAGTCCACTTTCGAGGGAACGGGCTTGTACAAGGCCATCTTTCTCACCAGCAGCACGGTCCGTAGGGGCGGGACCTGTGCCCGCCCGCGTCCAACCGCACCCCATGCGGTGGGCGCCCACAGGTGGCGCCCCTACGAAGACGAGCTTGACCATCTCTTATCGAGCAACGGCCTTAAAGTCTACCAGAGGGAGTGCCTAGCCTTGCCCGGCAGGCCAGGGAGTGGCATATTTCCTACCATTGCGAGAGGATTAGTAAACAATTCGCCGGGGCCCGCCGAACTAGCCGGAACGCGGGCCTCAGCTCGTACCTTTGCAACGCGTCCGAACCGAGGAGGAACAGCGATGGCCGCCGACCTGGAAACACTAGCGATCATCCCGATTATCGAGGATGAGTACAACAATTTTGACGCGAATGCGGCCAAGTTCCGCTCGGGTGAGATGGAGGAGCTGCAGTTCACCGCCTATCGACTGCGAGAGGGCGTTTACGGCCAGCGCCAATCTGACTCGCAGATGATGCGGATCAAGCTCCCCGGTGGAATCATCACCGCGAAGCAGCTGGACGCAATCGGCGATCTCACCGGCAACTGGGCCCCTTTAAACAAAGGCCACGTGACCACACGCGAGGCCATCCAGGTGCACCACCTGAAGCTAGAAGACGCGGCCAAGGCCAAGCGGCTCCTTTCTACGGCCGGCCTCACCTCCCGTGAGGCATGCGGGAACACGGTGCGTAACGTGGTCAGCTGCCCGCTGGCCGGCGTGTGCCAGACTGAAGTTTTCGACGTCGTTCCTTACATGACGGCTTACGTACGCTACTTTGTCCGCAAGCCGTTCACGCAAACGATGCCGCGCAAGTTCAAGAGCTCGTTCTCGCCCTGCGCGCACGACTGCGCGGTGGCTCCATTCCACGACATTGGATTCGTGGCTCAGATGCGCGAGATCGATGGCGTGATGCGCAAAGGCTTCCGCATTCACGTCGGCGGGGGCTCTTCGATCATGCCCAAAGCCGCGCCCGTGCTGTACGAATTCGTGCCAGTCGAGGAATTCCTGCGAGTGTGCGAAGCGGTGCTGCGGATCTTCAACAAGGCGGACGAGCTGCGCAAGAACATCATGATGGCCCGCATCAAGGTGCTGGTCAGCAAGATCGGCATGGACGCATTCCGGGAGCGGGTCGAGCAAGAGCTGAAGGAAGACTGGGCTAAAGAGCCGATCGACCCAACGCCCTACATGGTGACGGAATACGAGCCGATTCCAGAACCCATAACCATCAAGGGGCACCAGAACGGGCAGTACGAGTCCGCGCCACCGGCGTTCCTGCGCTGGCTGGAATCCAACGTAGTGGACCAGCGTCAGCCCAGCTTCCATACCGTGTACATCAAGATCCCGCGGGGGGACGTGGAGTCGGAGCAGTGGCACCAGCTTGCCGACATCTCCCGCCAGTTCGGGAATGGCCAGATGCGAAGCAGCTTCGAGCAGAATATGGCTCTGCGCTGGGTCCCGAGCGACAAGCTGCTGGATCTCTGGCAGGCTTTGAACAAGGTGGGCTTCGGCGAAGGGGGCGTACACGAGATTACCGACGTCACCTCCTGCCCCGGCACTGATAGCTGCAAGATGGGCATTACGTCCTCGATGGGAATGAACAAGGCCGTGCGGCAAGCGCTCGACGAGATGCATGCAGACGAGGATCCGCTGGTCCGCCAGATGCACGTGAAGATCAGCGGTTGCCCCAACGGCTGCGGCCGCCACCACATCGGCGACATCGGACTGCAGGGCGCCGCGATCGCCGCGGAGGGCGGCCACATGGTGCCGGCCTACGAGGTGTACGTGGGTGGAAGCTACGAGAACAACGACTTCCGCTACGCACAGCGTATCGCCGAGAAAGTTCCCGCCAAGCGAGCGCCCGAAGCAATTCGGCGCATCATCGAGCACTACAAGGCGAATCGCCAGGACGGCGAAGTGTTCCACGATTTCGTGGCCCGAGTAACCCCGAAGTCGCTGGGCCCGCTGGTGGCGGATCTGCGGCCCGTCGAAAAATTCGGCTTTGACAATATCCCGATTTTCCAGGACTGGGATCGCGACGAAGTGTACGAGCTCATCCGAGGTGAGGGTGAATGCGCGGCGCCGGTGGTGCCACTCGAAGCCTGATCACGACAGGATCTAATCAGGGGGGCGGCGAACAGGGCTTGTATTCGCGAGGGGGCAAGCCACTGGTTTTCCCCCGATGGTAGCGGGCCCTGCCCGCCCATTAGCTGGTCGCACCATCGCCCTTCTAGAAGCCCGGCGATCGGAGGAGGTTGCCCGCCTCATCGAGCGGCAAGGGGGGCGACCGCTGGTTGCCCCGGCTTTGCGGGAGATCCCGGTCGAAGACGATTCGGAGCTGCGTGCCTGGTTGGAGCAGCTCGCCGGCGGCCAGTTCGATATCGTCATCTTTCTCACC
>DASXTD010000533.1:0-6171 GCA_036505655.1 Chloroflexota bacterium | reverse complement strand
GTCGGGCATCAACAATGCCGTTTCGCGCACCGCGAGTGTCCTGGCTCTGGCCCTGCTTGGCGTGCTGGCCGTGGCGGTGTTCGGCTGGAGCCTCGACACTCAGCTGGCGAGCCTCCCCCTGACTGCGGAGACGATGCGAGCAATGGTCGATCAACACGCCCGATTGGCAGCGGCCGAGTTGCCCCCGAATTTGGATGCGGTCACGGTGGCCCAGTTGCGGGATGCAATCGCCGGGGCCTTCGTGGCGAGTTTTCGGGTGGTAGTCTTTGTAGGCGCAGCACTGGCGTTGGCAGCGAGCTTCTGTGCCCTGCTAACCATAGAGTCTGGGATCGGGGCCGATCGCTTGCGGAGCGAACGAGACCAGGCGATCAGCGCAGACAGCGGAATGACAGAGGTTTCGCCACTTCGTCACTGATCGCCATCGGCAATCGTGGCCAAATCCTTGCCCGGCACCCATATCTGCACGGTACCCTTTATGCGAGAAAAGTTACTCGGATCGGTGAGCGAATACGTGGTTTGCATGGGCGAAATTTGTCATGTGCAGGGTGCTACAAAGTGGCAGTTGACAGGTTACGCGAGATTGTGATGAGGTATACTGGCGGCTTGGCGGTGGGTCTTCGTCGCCATCGAAGGTTTGGTATGCCCAGCGTGAGGTACGCGTGAATATTCTCCTGGTGGACGACGATCGAGATCTCGTCGACCTCCTGACGTTTGTTTTTCAACGAGCCGGCTTCGAAACGATCCCTGCCTACGATCCCGCGGCGGCACTCAAACGGCTCAACAACGCGGATATCGTGATTCTGGATGTGAATCTGGGGCGAGAGAGCGGCTTCGACGTACTGCCTGAGCTACGCAAGCGCTCGGACATTCCGGTGATCATGCTGACCGCACGCGGGGGTGAAGAAGACATCGTCAAGGGCCTCGAGCTGGGGGCAGACGATTACGTGACCAAGCCGTTCAACCACCGCGAACTGGTGGCGAGAGTACGGACCCAGCTGCGAGGGCGGGAGCCCAAGGCGGCCGATCAGCAGCGATCATCGCTGAACATTGGCCCCTTGTCCCTGGACGTGCCGGCGCACGCGGTATTCAAGGATGGTAAAGCGGTGACGCTCTCATTGACGGAGTTTCGACTCTTGCACTACCTGATGCTGCACGCCGGGTCTGTGGTTTCGAGCCAGGCGCTGCTGCGCCAGGTGTGGGGCTACGAAGATGCGGCTGCCAATGACGTGGTGAGGGTAGCCGTATATCGGCTGCGGCGGAAGCTGGAAGATGACCCCTCCAACCCGGTACTGCTGGAAACGGTGCCTGGTTTGGGGATTAAGCTGAGAACCCCCGAAGGGTGGAACGCAGAGCCAGCCCAGGTTACAGAGTCCTGATGGTTCTGGGGGTTCGCCTATCGGTCGCAGTCGCTATGGCTGGGGTCGAATTGCTAGGCGTGCTCACGGGGCCGGGGCCGGCGGTGGCCATCGAACCGGAGGGCGCCGCCACCAAGCTCATGGCGCTCACCAACATTACGCGTACCAGTAATGGCTTGTCGGCCTTGTCCCGCGATACGCGCCTCAGCTCGGTGGCGGTTGAACGCTCCCGGGACATGATCACCCGCAATTATTTCTCTCACCAGATCCCGCCCAATAACACCACGGTGGTAGACATCGTGGAAAGCCTGGGCGTGCGCTTCCGATCGGTAGGGGAAAACATCGAGTTCAATACGGCCTTGATCAACCCGGTGGAGTTTGCCCAGACCGACTTCATGAATAGTCCCGAGCATCGTGAGAACTTGCTGAGCCCGCGCTGGGATCGCATGGGCGCCGGTGTTTTCGGCAGCGGCAGCAAGGTCATGTATGCGGTCGAGTTCATGCAGTCACCCGCCCCGGAGAGCGGGTCCGGGGCGGCGGAGGGCGCCGCACCCCAGCGAACGCAGCTGCCAGATCAGCCGAACCTCGCGCGCGGCGAGCGCCTAAGGTCACCGAAGGTCCCCATAGGTCTTATGGAGAACCTGGTGAGCAGGGTTCTGCGCCTATTCCTCAGCCTTTAAGGAGAACAAAGGTGGGAGCAATTCTCGAAGCCGAGCGCCTCGCGCGTCACTTCGAGGTGGGCGACGGCACGGTTCTGGCTCTAGACGATGTCTCGTTCTCTATCGAGCAGGGGTCCTTCATCGCTGTGATGGGCCCCAGCGGTTCGGGGAAGAGCACGCTTCTCCACATGCTCGGAGGACTGGATCGTCCCACGACCGGCCGCGTGGTTCTGAGCGGGACTGATCTTTCCGCCTTATCAGAGCGCGACCTTACCTTGTTCCGACGCAAAGCCACCGGATTCGTCTTTCAGTTCTTCAATCTTCTGCCCACGCTGAACGTTTACGAGAATGTCGCGGTTCCTTTCATGATCTCCGGGCGCAAGAGCAAGGCTGACATGGAACGCATCGATGACCTACTCATGTTGTTCGGGTTGGAGGATAAGACCCGTCGGCCGGTGTCGCAGCTCTCGGCTGGTGAACAACAACGGGTGGCCATTGCGCGAGCATTCCTCACCGAGCCGGCTATCGTGATCGGCGATGAGCCGACCGGAAACCTGGACTCGGCCAGTGGGCGCGAGTTACTCCAGCTACTGTGGGAGTCATGCGACAACTACGGCCAGACCATCCTGGTAGTAACCCACGATCCGGGTGTCGCGATCTTTGCCGACCGGGTGTTGGTTCTCCAGGATGGAGCGCTGGTTGACGACTACGAAATGGGGCGACGAGAGCAGCATTTTGACGCTCGCCCGCTCCTGGACCACCTTCAGGAGCAAGGTCTGTGGGGATATTGAACGCGGAAATGCGATAGCCAATGCCCAGCCTGATCGACCTTGCAATCCGGAACCTGACCCATCATCGTATCCGGAGTCTGCTCGCGGTATTGGCGGTTGTCCTGGGGACCGCCGTGGTGTCCGCCACGTTCACCACCAACGCGGCCATCGAAAGCAGCTTGCAGCGGTCGGGCGCGTCCCTGGTCGGTAACGCTGACCTGGTGGTCGAGGCGGTCGACCAGCGGGGGTTCCCGGAGCGGGCGGTAGCCGCCACCAGAGCCATACCTGGTGTGGCGTCTGTCGCCCCCCAGGTCACGAAGCGCACGTACTTCCGTACACAGGACCAGCGAGGTTTTGTTGAGCTCGTCGGCATCGATCCGCAGCTCGATCCTCAGGTGCATCCTTACACGGTCACGGCGGGGGACTTTCTTACCTCCCCGCAGCAGCACGCGGTGCTTCTGGTCAAGGACTGGGCGGATCGGATGGGGATTCGGGCTGGGGATCGCGTGGAGCTGCTGACGACTGATGGGTTTCAAAACTTCGATGTCGCGGGTCTGTTGGACGAGCCCGATCAGAGCGAGCGGACCTCCACCGGTGTCGTGCGCCTCCCGTTGGCCGTGGCCCAGGCCACCTTCGGCCTCCAGGACCACGTGGACAGATTAAGTATCAAGCTCACCAATCCAGCCCAGATGCAGGCGGTAGAGGATCGCCTTCCCGATGCGATTCCGACTCGCTTTCTGGTAAAGGAGACCCCGCGCCAGCTGAAGGACCTGGAGGACTCGATCCGCGATTTTCAGGGTGCGCTCTTGTTTTTCGGCGCCATTGCCCTGGTAGCCGGCGCCTTCCTGGTGTTCAACGAATTGTCACTCACGGTCGTAGAGCAAGGTCGGCAGATCGGGCTACTGCGCGCGACGGGTGCCACTGCCGGCACCATCCTCCAGATGACGATGATTCAGGGGGCGGCGCTGGGGGTGGTAGGGTCCGTCCTGGGAGTAGTGGTGGGAGAGGGGCTGGCCCGGGTTCTCGTTCTCCTGGTGGGAGCGAGTCAAGGAACCCAGCCCCCGCCAGTGCCCTTCTCACCGCTGGGCATAGGGCTGAGCCTGATCGTCGGATTGGTAATCACACTGGGGGCCTCCCTGGTGCCCGCCGTTGAAGCTTCCTCGATCTCGCCGCTGATGGCCCTGGGGGCGAATCGCCCCACCTTGAGCGAAAGGACTCAGCGTTTACGGACGCTGGTGGCCCTGGTCGTCACCGCGCTCGTGGTTGCTTTTCTGCTTCGGCCGGTTGAGACAGAAGGCATGCGGGCCCTCAAGCTGGTCAGCTTGCTGGTTCTGTTCCTCCTAGTGATTTACTTGAGCCAGGTCCTGGTGCCATTCCTGGCACCGATAGTTGCCCTCCCCTTCCGATGGCTCTTCCGCAGCACCGGGCTCCTGGCGGAGCGCAATGTTCGCCGGGAGCGCGCTCGCACAGGTGTAACGGTGGCTGGATTCGTGATAAGCCTCTCGCTCATCATCGCGCTTTGGAACAGTTCCACCAGCTTTACCAGGGCTGGAGAAGCTTGGGCCCGGGCCATCTTCCCGGCCGACTTCGTGGTGGTATCGGCCGTGGACCAGCCGCTCACCCTGACCCAGGAGTTCTCAAGCCTCCCTGGTGTTGATCCACTCTCGGGGGTGTCTCCGATTTCGGTCTTCCCGGTTGTCTGGGAGGGTTACTCGCTGACTGCCGCGGCGGTGGACCCGAGCGTTTACTTTCAAGCGTTTGAGTTTGTCAAAGGAGAACGCCCGGAGGCGTTTCGGGCAATGCAGCGCGGCAACGGCGTTTTAGTCCCTGAGCTATTTGCACGCGAGCAGCAATTGGAGATCGACGATAACCTGCTCTTCAAGTACGGCAATCGGGAAACCGTCTTCACCGTAGTTGGAGTGATCAGCCACTCGCTGCCATCCGCCGACGGATTCGGGACGATCGTGGTTCCCCGAGCCTCTGCTGAGAGCGAGTTCGGAGTGCGAGACTTCCGCTTCCTCGCTGTTCGCGCTGCTCCGGATGCGGATCTCCGTCAGCTCGGGTCGCACCTTGGGGAAACGGCGGAACTATTCGGCATGGAGAGCCAATCAGTGACGAGCTTGCGTGAATCCGTAGCTCGGGGAGTGGGTGGCTTATTCAGTCTCCTGGTCGGGCTGGTCGTGATCGGGGTAGTCGTGGGTTCGTTGAGTGTGGTAAATACGATGGTCATGAATATCGCCCAGCGGATCCGAGAGATAGCGACGCTGCGCGCCCAGGGGATGACGACGGGCCAGGTGCAACAGCTCGCCGTCGCCGAGGCCACCACCATGGGGTTGCTGGGAGCCATAGTGGGTATCCTCCTGGGAGCCTTTGTGACCTGGGTATTGGTGGGCCTCAACCGAACCGCCGATTTCGACCCTGTATTCACGTTTTCGCCCCAGGCTGCCCTCGTGGTGCTCCTCCTGGGTGGTCTGAGCGCCGCCTTGGCCGCCTTCTACCCGGCCACCTTGGCCGCGCGGATCAATCCAATCGAGGCGTTGCGCCACGAATAAAAGTGTGGCCGAATAAAGTGTGGGCGAATAAGGAGAGGTGCTAACGTGACCGCGGATCCGGCCGATCTCCTCTACGACCTGACCGTCCGGCTCAAAGAAGCCGTTCACGCCGATCGTTGCACCTTTTGGGTCACTGATCGAGCGAAGGGCGAGGTGTATTCGATAGTGGCCTTGGGTATCGAGACCGGCGAGATTCGGGTGCCAATGCATCGAGGCGTGGTGGGCTCTGTCGCGCGTACGGGCCAGCCGCTGCGCGTCAAAGATGCCTATAACGATCCGCGCTTCAATCGCGCCGTTGATGAGCAGACCGGCTATCGCTCGAAGAGCATGCTCACCATGGCGATAAAAAACGAGAAGAAGCAGGTTATTGGAGTGCTGCAAGCGCTGAACAAGCAAGGTCAGGAAGGGATCTTCACCCCTGAGGACCAGACAGCCATGCAGGTGTTTTGTGACGAGGCCGCTAAGCTCCTCGCCTCGGCCCCGGCGGTAGCCAACTCCTAGCCGGAAACGCACTTCCCCCCGCGACCCCTCCCCCGCGAGGGAGGGGAGAAAAAGAGTTTGGGACTGCGCCTCCCCAAGGCCGCCGAGGGCAAGCGCGGGGACAACGCCAAAGAGGAGGAGTACGTGCGTCTTCGTTCTGACGCGAGGTGGCTGGCGGGGCGGTTGCCCTTCTTTTCGAGACACGTGGTCGTGGGGCTGTTGCCTCTGCTGGTGGCCTGCGGTGGACCAGCCCCGAGCGCCGCTCCATCCGCGAATGTAGCCGCGAACGGGCCGACGGGGCCCAAGCGGGTGGTGGCAGCAGTGGTAGGGGAGCACCCGCAGATCATCAGCAAAT
>DASXTD010000532.1:0-3723 GCA_036505655.1 Chloroflexota bacterium | reverse complement strand
CACTGGTCATTGCCAATTGCTGCTACCACGTCGGCCACGAGCGATCGACCAAGGTAGCCGACGATCGCGGGTTCTTGAAAGAAGAGGGGTTGACCAACTACGTCATCGAACGCGGCGGCTTGCTCCCGGCTGATTTCGAGCACCTGGCCCTCGGTCGGGTCATGTGGGAGCGTGGAATCGACATCGCCACTGCCGTCGACGTTCGAGCTGCCGTTATTCAAAACTCGGTAGGCGAGGACGTCTATATCGTGGGCGGCTGGCGGACGGGAACTCAGTCCAACGGGAAACTGATTACGGCGAAACACATCACACGGCCCGATCAGCTTCGCGGCGCCAAGACGCCGATGCGTGAGAAAGGGAACCTGAGCTACCACTCACTGGCCGGGGCCCTCCGCAAGATGGGGATCGACCCCGAAAGCGACATCGAGTGGATCGAGCGCCGTCATACGGCCTACGCGAATGAGGACGAGGGAGAGCTGCTTCGAACTGGTCAGGTTTCGCTGCTTTCAGTGGATGGCCCAGATGCGGATCGTCTGATCCAAGAAGGCTACCCGGTTCTCTACGACATGGACGACTACTACAAGGGGCTGGGCCATTGGCCGCCCGGCAAGGTGATCGTGGCGACGAAGCAGACCATCGAGAAGCGAACCGAGGAGCTGACCGCGTTTCTGCGCGGCAATCTCCACGCCTACTGGTTCATCCAGGACCCAGCCAACCACGCATACATGTACGAGCTCGAAACTCGCATGCGAGCCGCCACTTCCAATGAGACCGAACGCAAAGTCCGCATGCTGCGGACCGAGGCGCCGCGCACTCCCCGCAAGGGCACGCTTATGGCGGGGCACATGGTCATGGATGGGCTAGTGCCGCGGGTGGCGCTGCAGACCATCATCGACGATCTGGTGCAATACGGCGGCCTGGACGAGCCGATCGATATCGACCGCGTGATGGAGGACGGGCCCTCGGTCGCGGCCTACGAGAGCCTGCTTGGTCGCGGTGTGATCAAGCGAGACTTCCTAAACCAATGGCTTTCCGTGATGGCATAGAGTGCGCCGCCTGAAGCATTCCCCCTCCCCCCTTGCGGGGGAGGGTTGGGGTGGGGGGTATCCTTCTCTGGCCCTCATCGCGCTCGGCCTTGCTGTCTTCTTAACCGGCTGCGCTGCGCCGCAAGCACCGACCACAACCAGCGCGCCCGCCGTCACGGCACAGCCCAAGCGGATCGTGGGGGCGATCAGCGGGGACCCCCGGACGGCCTACGCAACGTTTGGGGCCGCGGGCGTCCGGGGTGCCGATGCGCTGAACATTCTGCTGCACTCCGGGCTGGCCACCGAAGATCACAACAAGACACTGCAGCCGGTGCTCGCCGAGAGCTTGCCCACGGTGGAAAATGGCCTCTGGCAGGTATCTCCAGACGGGACGATGGATCTCACGTGGAAGGTTCGAGACGGCGCTCGGTGGCATGACGGCACGCCCCTCACCGTCGATGATCTGACCTTCACCAGCCAGGTATTGCGGGATAAGGACCTGCCATTCCCCCTGGAGGCGACCGCCTTGGGACCAATGGCAGATGTTCAGGCGGTCGATGCACACACGATCAAGCTGCGGTGGAATCGGATCTACATTAACGCTGATCGCATTTTCGGTACGATTGCGCTGGCGCTTCCGAAGCATCTGCTCGAAGGCCCGTACCTCAACAATAAAGGTGCCTTTACTGAGCTGCCCTACTGGAGCGCGTCCTACATCGGGACGGGGCCGTTCAAGGTTAAGGAATGGGAGCTCGGCAGCTACGTAACCATGGAGGCGTTCGACGGCTACGCGCTTGGCCGTCCGAAAATCGACCAGATCGAGCTGCGTTACATTGTCGATGCCACTGTGCTCGTCTCTCGCGTCCTGGCTGGCGATGTAGACGTCACACTGGGGAGGAACTTCTCCCCCGATCAAGGGATCCTCGTCCGTCGGCAGTGGCAAGACGGCCGCGTCGACACCGGCTTGCTGAACTCGGCGCTCAACATGTGGGCGCAGTTCGCTAACCCGACTCCTGCCATCGTGGGTGACGCACGCTTCCGGAGAGCGCTATTCAAGGCGCTCGACCGCCAGACAATGGCTGATACGTTGGAGGGCGGACTGGTGCCGATCACTCAGAGCTGGCTCTTGCCCAATATCCCAGAGTACGCCGAGCTGGAACACTACATCGTCAAGTACGATTTCGATCAGCGCGCCGCGATGCAGGAAATCGAGGCGCTCGGCTACACTCGGGGCACTGATGGAATGTTCCGGGATGGCACCGGCCAGCCACTCTCCGTCGAGCTTCGCTCCATCGCGATACCGGATATCAACGAGCGGACGCAGTTGGTATCGCGCGACGATTGGCAGCGGGCGGGCGTGACCGTGCAGTCGTACATCGTGCCGGCGCTGGACACGGACCCATCCAACACCCGGAACTTCCCCGGTTTCCTGATCCTACGCATCCCGGCCGACGTAATCAGCCTTAACGCGAGCGGGTCGTCTGGTGCTACTGCCATGCACGGCCAGCGCAATCCCCGGGGCGGTTACTCTGATCCCGGGCTCGATTCGCTTATCGAGCGGTTTGAGTCAACCATTGGCCGTCGCGACCGCCTGGAGATCGCTGGGCAGATCGTGCACCAGATGACGGACCAGCTGAACATCATGACGCTCTTCTACGACCCCGGCATCGGCTTCGTCCGCAATCGCCTGGTCAACGTCCCCTCGCTCGGCGAAGGTGTTCCCTGGAACGCCTACGAATGGGACGTGCGCTAGGCGTGTTGGAGAGCCTTCCTAGGTAATGGGAGCGCGAGGGTAGGATCTTCCCCCATCCGTCGAAATAGCCCACCTAATTGGGACTACAATGATGACACTATGTGTCATCAGATGGGTATTAGATATGGCCCGTGAACCCTCCGGTTGCCAGATGAGCTCCACAGACGGTTGCGCGCCGCGGGCGCAGCGAACGGGGGCGCCCCTCAACGAGCTAATCGTCGCGACTCTGATCGATTCGCTGACTCGGGGCGACACTACGGAGCAACCGGGAGACGCCCGGGAGGAACAGGCCCGGCTTATTGAGCGGATCCTGGGCGACTTGGCCGTCTCCCTGGATGTGAGCAACCTGCCGCTGAACATCCAGCCGAGCGTGGATTTGCCAAACACCGACACACTTCGACAGAGTTTGCCAGAGCTTTCTCCACCCCTGTCCACAACGATCATCGCGAACCGCGAAGACCGGCTCTAAGCGCTCGTCATACCCCTGTGCCCCTCGTCTTCCTTGACACCAGCGGCTAGTCAAGCGGTAGCTGCCTGAATTGGGGTCGCTGTGGGTCGCGCGCCTGTGCGCTCAGGAGCCCATCGCCATTTCACTCATCGCTGTCCCCGAGCTCGCATCTGCCCTTGCGCGTCGCACGCACGAAGCTGAGCTGAATGAACAACAGCGCGATCTCTTGTTCCAGGCATTCTTGCGAGATGCAAGATCGTTCACCGTAATTCAGCCGGGGCACGCTGTTTCCCAGCAGGCCGCAGCATTCTTGCTCGCGGCTCCTTCGCACATCCGGTTGCGGACATTGGACGCTTTGCAACTCGCTTCTGCCAAACTGGCGTTCGATCGGGCCCGGCGACGTGGTGTGACAACCCGGAGCTTCATCACGGCAGACCGTGCGCTTGTCAGTGCAGCCGATTGGGCAGGCCTTCCGACAGAGAACCCGGAGGACCACC
>DASXTD010000531.1:0-4896 GCA_036505655.1 Chloroflexota bacterium | reverse complement strand
CACCGATCTTATCTGCACGTGCTTCGGGGAGATGTACCCAGCTCTCTGAGCCGTCGGGTCCGCGACCAGCGGCTGTGGTCCCTAGTGAAGGAGATGCCGAGCGGCGGACGGGGGCCACTCTCTGTAGTTGTAGAGGAGCGTCCACGGATCGTACTGGCCGCGCCAGACGCGATCGTTCATCGGGTAGTCCCAGGCAACCAACTCGATCTGATTGCCATCCGGATCGAGGAAATGCAGCTCGGCGCGCGTGGGCACGCCCAACGCCTCCTGATCAGCATCGCGGATGACGACGGCGCTCGGCACCTGCCATTCTTTGAGGTGCTCGACCCATTGGTCGAGCTCAGCGCTCGGGATCTCGAAACCCCAGTGGGGGTTGCTGCTGTCCACCGGCTGCCAGCCGTAGGGCTGCTGCACGAGCACCAGATCGACTCCGCTGCACGCGCTGATCCGAACGGCGGGATGCACTCGCGCGCCCATTTCGACCGCGGCGCGATCGATCACGTCCGCGCCGAGCACCTGGGTGTAGAACAGTTCGGCTTTGGTTAGATCTCGGACCGGCAGCGTGAAGCGATCGATGCTCTCGATCGGCACTGACTGATTGAGCCGCGGGTTTGTCCTGGGCATGGCCTAACGCGCCCCACCCGGCTCTACCGACGCCCGCCACCGGCTCCATGGGTAGTATTGAAGTGTCGGATCGAACGGCCCCACCCGGACATCGGGGCCGAACGCATATGCCTCGCACCGCAGCTCGAGTTGGTTCCCATCCGGATCGCGAAAGTACATGGATGTTGGGACCAACTCGCCTATCTCGGCCTGCTGTTGAGCCACCAGAATGCACGGAACCTCCGCCTGCTCCAGTCGACTCATCAGCTCGTCGAGCTCGTTCGCCTTGATGCGGAAGGCGCGGTGGGGGAACAGCTGGTCGGGAGCGGACTGGCCCCAGGGCTGCCAGTAGGCATTGATGTGCCCGTCAGCATTGAACAGCTGGATGTCAAGGTGCGCCCCGCGAACCTGGCCCGCGTCATGTCGCTGCCAGTCCGGTTCCACGAGCACGAGACCTCCCAGGATGTCGCAATAGAAGCGGCGGGCGACGTTCAGGTCGCGCACGGGCACGTTGAAATGGTCGAGCCGTGTCAGGCGCAGGTCGCGCTCGGCTGCACTGTGTGGCTGCTGGTTAGCCATTAGATCCTCCTTTTTTTGGCCGGCTCAGCCGGCTAGGCGGCGTCCAGGTTGAAGAAGCGGATCGCGTTCCCGCACAACAGCTGCCTCCGCTCCTCGTCGGGCACCCCGGCCATCATTTCATCGATCACTTCGAGTGACTCCGGCCAGTCGCTTTGCGCGTGGGCGAAATCGCTGCCCCACATGATGCGATCGAGCCCGATCTCGTGCCGCCGCTGGACGCCCACTCGGTCATTCATGAACCCCCACAGGCTGTGTCGCCGGAGATAGTCGCTGAGCCGATGCGGTAGCTGCGGAATCCCCTGGATGCGCTCCATGCGGTGCTTCTCGCGTTCGTAGTTGTCATCGACCTGGAACAAAGCGAAGGGGACCCAGCCGGCCTGAGTTTCCGCGTGATAGATCTCGAGCTTGGGGAATCGATCAAACACCCCGGCTAGAGTCAGCTGGATCGGCACCGTGGGAGTGTCGCCGCAGAAACGACAGATAATGGCGACGGGATCGCCTCTCCCTGGGATCGGGCCTTCCAGTCCCGGGAACAACGGCTCCTGCCGGGAGAACCGCGTCGACCCCCCAGCGGTATGAGTCGTGATGGGCATGTTCATGGCCAGCGCGGCGGACCAAAACTTGTCGTCCTCGGCGGTTGGCCAATTGCGGCCGGCTGGAAACTTGTACAGGCAGACGCCCTTCAGACCAGCCTTAGCACAGTGCTCCATCTCCGCGATCGCGTCTTCCACCCCGGTATCCGGGATGAGGCCCATCGCGAGGAGTCGGTCGGGCGCGTGGGCGCAATATTCGGTGCCCAGCCACTCGTTGTAGGCCCAGAACATAGCTTTGTATGGCTCATCGTCCCGGATGCCGCGCCAGAAGCTGGGCGTGCTGGGATGAGTGAACATGACCTCGGCATCGATGCCATCCATGTCTTGCTCCTGACAGCGCCGTTCCGCTGTTCCGGTGCCCGGCCCATCGTCGTAGTTGGGCCGAGTATCCAGGCGAAGCTCATAGCGCTTCCCAGTGCCGTAGAGTTGGTCCCCAGGTGTATGCGGCGGTCGGCCCTCCAAAAGCAAACCATCGTTGCCGTTAGCCAACTGCACTCGACGGGGTGCTCGCTCGCGCCAGCGCTCAGGCACATGCGGAGTCCACCGCTCAGGCGCAATGTCCAGGTGCGAGTCTGCGGAGATGACCTTGTAGCTTCGAGCCATACCTAAGTCCTCCAGATCAACAACTTGTCATTCTGAGCGAAGCGAAGAATCCGCACCCACGTCAGATGGATTCTTCGACTGCAGCCTCAGACTGCAGCCTCAGAATGACAGACGCCAGCCTAGCCCCCTTCTTCTCGGTAAAAGCCGAATGCCTTGGCGATGGGGCAATCACTGATTGTGAACAGGATCGCGGGCTGGCTGGCGGATCGGTTGCGATGCTGGTGCCAGCGCCACGAAGGAATCTCGAAGCTGTCGTGATCCTCCCAATCCAGTGCCTTCGCATCGTCGAGATCGAGCACGCTGGCCCCCTCGCCTTGCACTACGTGATAGCGCACCACCCCGGTGTGCCGATGCGGCCGGGTAGTCTCGCCGGGGCGCAGCATTTGGATGCGCGCGCTCATGCTGGGCAGCGTATGGCCGCCCGTGACTGGATTCGAGTACTCCAGCAGCACCCCGTCGTACGGATCGACCTCTTCTTCAGTCGCCATCAGTTCCAGCGACTTGAGCGCATCGCGGAACTTGTAGGTGACGGGTGGCGAGTCCTGGGGCGAACCCAACTGCGCGCCGATCAGCCTCGCCGGCCGCACCCGACCATACAGCTGGGAGTGAAAGCCCTCCGGGTGCGTGACCGGCTGCTGGTCAATCTTCGGCCCACCGCTGCCAGCGACCTCGGAACTGCGTCCCGTGACCGCTCCGCTACGTTCGGCCCATTCCTCGCGGAACTCAACCTGGAGCATCTGGATCAGTGGGATATCGAGCATGTCCATCCAGATCACCGGCTCGGTACCGGGATTCGTGTGGTCGTGCCAGCCGAAGCTCGGCTGAACGAGGAGGTCGCCCGGTTCCATGAACATTTGCTCGCCGTTCGTCGTGGTGAAAGCGGAGCCATCTCCCGCTATCACGAACCGCATCGCCGAGGCCGTGTGGCGATGGGCCGGCGCGGCCTCGCCGGGCATGACAATCTGGTAGCCAGCCATGTTGCGACGAAATGCGTCGCCGCCCAGGCGTACCACCTCGCCGGCCTCTAATAGCAGGGGGTAAATCGTCTTCCATTTGAGAACGCTGGGCAGCTCCGCGTGGGTCTCGCGAGCGGGGCGCATCCAGTAGGCCTGGATATCGAGCTTTTGTAGCTTCTCGTTGAATGCCTGGAGTCGCTCCTGGGCGACGCTTGATTTACTCATTTTGCGCCCTCCTCAGCAGTCACGCTGTCGCTGCGGCATGTTATGCCAGGCCCAGCCAATTGCGTCGAACCCGGCGCCACGTTGCCAAGGCAAGCATCGGTCCATTCAGCTACGATGCAGCACCGCGCGAGCCGCGTCTCAGCGGGCGACGGCACCGACTTCTGGCTAGGGAGGCAGGAAATGTACACCCAGGAGCTCGCTGAGTTCGCTCATGACTTCCGGCTGGCTGACTTACCCGCTGAGGCGAAGCACGAGGCGCTCCGGATCTTGATCGATTGCCTCGGCTGCGGCGTCGCCGGCCTCATCGCGCCCGGCACCAGTATTGCTATCGATTTCGCCAAGGACCAACACAGCCTGCTTGAAGGCAACATCATCGGTCAGGGCCCGGCCAGCCTGATGTCCGCTGCCTATGCGAACACCACAGCGATCAACTCGCTCGACTTCGACGTCTATGGCCCTGAGGCGCATCTCTCCCCAGTCGTGGTAGCCGCTGCGCTGGCGGCTGGCGACGCAGTGTCCGCGTCGGGATCGGACGTGTTGGCGGCTATGGCGGCCGGGCTGGAGGTAGGAGGGCGCATAGGCGCGGCGCTGCGGCGGGCCGGTGGCACGGCGACTGGCGAGGTGGGGGCCGTGCGCGGCCAGGGCAACGTCGTGTTTGGCGCGGCGGTGGCGGCCGGGCGCTTGCTCGGTCTCGATCGCGAGCAGATGCACCATGCCCTAGGGATCGCCGGCTACAGCGCCACGGTTCCGACGATGCGCAAGTTCCTGGAGTCGGTCAACCTGCCGATGACCAAGTACGACCACCTCGCGCTGATGACCCAGAACGGCGTTCAAGCGGCTCTGCTCGCCCAGCGCGGTTTCACTGGTGACGTGGAGGTGCTGGAGGGTGAGGAAATCGGGTTCTGGCGATTCGCCGGCGCCCAGGGCTGCGATTGGGCGGCGCTCACCGAACGCCTGGGAACGCACTGGGTGTTGCCCGAAGTCACCTACAAGCATTACCCGGCCGTCCTCTACAACAACTCGATTATTTACGAGGTTCAGCAGCTGATGCACGATGCCAGTCTGGCGCCTGACGCAATTAATCGCCTGGAGGTCCGCACGTTCCGCAGGATGGCGGCCAATCGACCATTGCCAACCCAGTATCTGGAGGCGTGGGGCAACGCCGCCTACACGATCGCGGCCGGTGTGTACGATGTGCGGCCGCTGCGCTCCTGGCTGGAGCCGAGCACGTTCAGCCGCGCTGACCTGCTCGCCTTCATGAAGAGGATCGAGTTCAAGGGCCTTCGGGACGGCGAGGTGACTTCAACGGGCAATTACTGGGAGCGATGGGCACCCAC
>DASXTD010000530.1:0-4336 GCA_036505655.1 Chloroflexota bacterium | reverse complement strand
CTTCGGAAAGCAGCTCGCGATGGTTGCCGCGCTGGACGATCTCGCCGTGGTCCACCACGAAGATCATGTCGGCGCTGCGGATCGTCGAGAGGCGGTGCGCGATCACCACGGACGTTCGCCCCTTGAGGATACGCCCCAGTGCAGTCTGGATCAGCGCCTCAGTTCGGGTGTCGACGCTGGAGGTTGCCTCGTCCAGGATGAGAATGCGCGGATCGGCGAGCACCACTCGGGCAAGCGCGATGAGCTGTCGCTGGCCCTGGGAGAAGTTCTGGCCTCGCTCGAAGACGGGGGTATGGTAGCCGTCCGGCAACCGCGAAATGAAGGGGTCGGCGTTGGCCAACTTGGCTGCCTCCACGACTTCCTCGTCGGTGGCATCCGGACGTCCGAAGCGGATGTTGTCGGCTAGCGTACCCGAAAACAGGAACGGATCCTGCGGCACGATGCCCATCTGACGACGCAGCGAAGCCTGGGTGACGTCGCGCAAGTCCGTGCCATCGATCCGCACGGCGCCTCCAGACACATCGTAGAAGCGGCTAATGAGGCTGGCGATCGAAGTCTTGCCCGCCCCGGTCGGACCGACCAGAGCCAGGGTTTCGCCCGGCTCCACTCGGAAGCTTACGTCCTTCAAGACCGGCTGGTCTGCCACGTAGCTCAGGTAGACGTGGTCGAACTCGATCTGCCCCTCGATGGGCGTCATGGTGCCAGCCGTGGGGTGGTCAGCTACTACCACGTGGTAATCAATGAGGGCGAAGATTTTCTCTCCCGCCGCCATTCCCTGTTGGAACAGGTTATAGACCTGCGAGAGCTCGCGGATCGGCTGGAAGAACTTAGTAACGTAGGTCAAGAAGGCCACCACGACGCCCACTGTTACTTCGCCGGATAGGACAGACATGGTGCCGAAAGCGAGCACGATGACGGTGGCCAGCATGCTGGTGAATTCCACCACCGGTGGGAAGGATGCCGCGATGCGCTGCGCGTGAAGATTCGCGCGGCGGTTCTCCTGGTTCAACTCGTCGAATTGGCCGCGGCTGGCGTTTTCGCGGGCGAATGCCTGCACGACGCGGACGCCCGAGATGTTTTCCTGGAATCCGGCCGCCACCTCCCCAATCGTTTCTCGAGTGCGTAAGAATGCGCCACGCGCCCGCGCCGTATAGAGCACGGTCGCAATGACCATAATGGGGATCACACTGAAGGCATAGAGCGCCAGCTTTGGACTCATGGTCCACATGGTGAAGACGATGAGGAGCAGAGTCAGGCAGTCGGCGAGCAGGTGCACCACGCCCTGCGTGAGCAGCTCCTGGAACACCGCAACGTCGTTGACGATGCGTGACATCGTAATGCCCGACTCGTGGGTATCGTGGTAGCTGAGGGACAGCTCGTTGATCTTCCGGAACAGGTCCCCCCGCATCTTGTTGAGCCCGTTCTGCGCCACCTGGGCCATCGCCCAGGTCTGCTGAGACTGAGACCCCATGGCCACCAGGAGATTGAGCAGATAGGCCAATGAGATCCAGGTAAGGCCGCCGAGGTCCTGGGTCTTGACCAGGTATTCGTCGATCGCCACCTTCAGCAGGTAGGGGCCAAGCGCCTGGCTGCCGGCGTAGACCACGACCAGTACCGCCGCCCACGCCATGTGGAGCTTGTAAGGCGTCAGATAAGTCCAGAGCCGTCTGACGACTCGGGGATCAAAAACCTTTCCGCGCTCGCGGTCCATTCCCTGCCACTGGTGGACGATGGGAGGTCCTAGCATTTAACGGCCCCACCTCCCTGGGACGCCGACGTTGCCTCCCCGGCCTGGTCCATGACCACCCCGGGAGCCGTTACCGCCCTCCCATGGCCGGGAGCCGCCATAGCCCTCGCTTCCCACGAGGGCGGCCACGCCCTCATCTCCCAGGGCCTGCTGAACGGTCTCATCCACTAGCTGCAATCGATAGATCTCCGCATAAATTTCATTGGTCTCCAGTAGCTCGTCGTGCGTGCCCATCCCGGCGATGGTTCCCTGGTCCAACACGATGATCATGTCCGCGTTCACCACGGTGCTGACCCGCTGGGCGATGACGAACGTAGTTCGACCCTCCATCAGGATGTTGAGTGCCTCTCGGATCAGGGACTCCGTTTCCATGTCCACAGCGGACGTGAAGTCGTCCAGGATCAAGATCCGAGGATCGAGCAGCAGCGCTCGCGCGATGGCGATCCTTTGCTTCTGTCCGCCCGAGAGCGTCACACCGCGTTCGCCGACCAGCGTGTCGTAACCCAGCGGAAAATCCATGATGAAGTCGTGGGCGCGGGCAGCCCTGGCTGCCGACTCAATGTTTTCGTCGCCCGCGCCCGGCACGCCGAATGATATGTTCTCGCGGATCGTGCCCGTGAACAGCGTCGTATCCTGCATGACTAGACCGATCTGCCGTCGCAGGCTGTTGAGCTGTACATCGCGCACGTCGTTGTCGTCAATGAGCACGCGCCCGCCGGTCACGTCATAGAAACGGGGAATCAGGTTGATGACGCTCGTCTTTCCAGAGCCAGTTGCTCCGAGCAGAGCGACCACCTGGCCGGGGCTTGCCTCGAAACTCACATCACGCAATACGGGCTCGCCCCCCGGATAGGCGCACCAGACGTGGTCGAAGACGACATGTCCGGTGGTGCTGGGCAGGGGAACGGCGTCGGGAGAATCTTTGACCTCGATAGGAGCGTCCAGGATTTCGTACACGCGCTCGCACGAGGCGGCGGCTCGGGAGCCCTGGCCGATCAAGAAGCCCAGGCGCCGGACCGGGCGCAAAAGCTGCACCAGGTACACGTTAAAGGCCACTAGCTGGCCCACGCTGAGCTCGCCCGTGATGATCAAATACCCCCCGTACCAGAGAACGACGACCAGACCGATGTTTCCGATCGTATCGATGAGCGGGTTGGCCCACGCTTGGACCCGCGATGCCTGCAAGAACTGCAGCAAGAGCTGCTGGTTCTGCTGGTCGAACTTTTCGATCTGGGCGGGCTCCTGAGCGAAGGCTTTCACCACCTTGGCGCCGGCCAAATTCTCCTGCACGATCGCTGCCAGCACCGCGACTTCCTGCTGGGCCTGGCGCCACATGGGCTGAACGTTGCGCGCGTACTGCTCGCCCGCGCGTATCAGCAACGGGACGGCGACCATCGAGGCCAGGCCGAGCTTCCAGTTGGTGGTCAGCAGCAGGATGCCGGTGCCGACGGTGGTAAACAGGAAGTTAGCAAACTGCAGCATTGCGCGGCCCGTGAAGTTGCGGAGCTGTTCGACGTCGCTGGTAGCGCGGGACATGAGCTGGCCGGTCTGAGCCCGGTCATGCCAGGCGAAGGAGAGGCTTTGCAAATGCTCGTAGATCTGGTAGCGCAGGTCGTAGGCGATCCCCTGCGATCCGTACTCGCCCAGGTACCCGGCCAGAAACTGGAACACCGCTTTGAAAACGGTAAGCCCGAGCAGGATCACCACCGCGGCCACCACGATCGTGTTCGTATCGAAACCGCTGGCGCAGTCTTTCAGCTGGCTGCTGGTGCTGCTCATAGAGACGCCGATGCCGCAGTCGATGACATAGCGGATGATCCTGGGGACGATGAGCTCGACGCCAGACAGCCCCAGCATCGCCACCAAGGCGACCAGCGCGGTCAACCAGTATTTCTTGTAGTAGGGAGCGAGACGCAGCAGGGCTTGCATCTAGGCCAATCCACCAACCGAAAAGCTGACTCCAACTATCGGTTTCCTCTTCAACTCAGGGCTATTCGGTTGCAATAGTTAACGTCCTTCCTTAACGCGGCACAGTGGCCAGGTTGTCTTCAGTCTCTTCAAGCGAGTCTAGTTTGACGTCGTCCCCGCTCAGATCCGCATATTCGTGGAGCAATTGATCCACGCGCGTCTGATGCCTCTGGAGCTGCCGCATCCGCCGCTGTAGAGTGGCCCGTCCTTGCGGAGTCAGCACGTAATAGCGACGGACGGGTCCGGTTTCGCGGGGCTGCCACTCGGATTGAATGGAGCCGCTCTCTTCCATAGAACGGAGAACTTTGTAGACCACGGCTGGCTCGGTGCGGCGAAAGTTGTACACCGCGAGCTGTCGAACCAGATCGTAGCCATACGAAGGCCCGCGCAACAGCTCGACGAGGATAAAGGGCTCGAGCAGGGTGCGGCCGACGGGACCAGATTGGTCCCGTGCTCGCTCAGCCGGCGACAACGTCTCTTGCTCGGGGGCGTGCTCGTCGAGCACCGGTTCTTCAGGGGTTAGGTTCATTTTGCACTTAGGTGGAAGGATACCCTACGGACTATTTGGCGCGCAAGGCTGCCAGGCCTTCTTGGTCCCTCCCCCTCGGACGGGGGAGGGTT
>DASXTD010000529.1:0-3141 GCA_036505655.1 Chloroflexota bacterium | reverse complement strand
TCTCTGATGTTTCCGGGCACCGGCAGCCGGGTCGGGTTGCCGACTATGCCCGTGGGCACCTACAAGAAGGCGCACCGCCACGGCGCTGGCATTGTCATCGTGATTCCCGGCGGCGAGGGTCTGTCCGTCATGTGGCAGGAGAGCGAGGGGAAAAAGTTCTTCGTCTGGCATGAGGGCAGTGCCTTCGTTCCCCCCAACCACTGGTATCACCAGCATTTCAACCTCGGCGACGTACCGGGCCGCTACATCACCATGTTTCCGCCCCGCCATCAGCTGTTCGGCGGCACGCGGGGCGAAGCGAGATTTCAGGACGACCCCCATCCACAGATCGAGTACACCGAAGAAGACCCCGCCGTGCGCGAGCGCTTCCAGGCCGAGCTGCGGCAGCGCGAGATTGAGAACCGTATGCCCGCCGATTGCTATATCGATCCCAACTACAAGTGGGACGACGGGAGCCACGGCGGCGACTGACGAACAGGAAGCCGAACCATGAGCAGAACGTATCGCTACATCTCAGGTGACTCGCACCTCGAAGTGCTCCCGGATCATTGGCTCCCCCGCGTACCCGAGCAATATCGCGACATGGCGCCGCACGTCATCCGCATGCCGGACGGGGGCGATGCCTGGGTGGTGGAGGGGCAGCCGTTTCGCCAGGTGGCCTTCGATCTCTATGGCGGCAAGGGCCGTGAGGACTGGTTCCCGTGGGGCCAGAACTATGAGACCACGCCGGGCGCAGACGGTGATCCTGCCCAGCGGGTGCGCCTGCAAGATGAGGATGGAGTCGACGCGGAGGTGCTGTTCCCGAACCAGGCGGCGGGCCCCAACTTCTGGCGCCATATTCGCAGCGACGACGTTTACCGGGCTGTGATCCGCGCCTACAACGAGTGGCTCGCCGAGTTCTGTTCCTACGCCCCGGACCGATTACTCGGCCTGGCCCTGATGCCGATGACGAATTTGGAAGATTCATTGGCCGAGCTCGAGCAGGCCAAGAAGCTCGGGCTGGCCGGCGTCGTCCTCGGGACGTTCCCGAGCGGGAAGGGCCAGGCCACGCCCGCCGACGACACCTTCTGGCGCGCCGCGCTCGACATGCAGATGCCGATCACCGCCCACCAGGAGTTCAACCGGGAAGGCAAGCGGGGCGGACCGCTGATGGTCTACCCACGCTACCCCAAGGACTGGGATTCGCGCGGGCCCAACGCTGACCTGGCCTTCCAGATGAACCGCTTCGGCCGCCTGGGATCACTCAACGCGATTCAGCTGGCACTCGACGGGGTCTTCGTACGCTTCCCTGAGCTCAGAATCTTCTTTGCCGAAACCCAGATCGCGTGGCTTCCGTTCTTCCTGGAGCAGGCCGACATTCGCTACAACCGGCACTGGTACTGGGCTCAGAACATCCTGGGCTGGGAGCCGCTACCTCAAAAGCCGACCGATTATATTCGCCAGCATTGTCTGTGGGGCTTCCAGGAGGATCGGGTCGGCGTCGAGCTCCGTCACCACATCGGGGTAGACCACGTCTTGTGGGCCACTGACTTCCCCCACCAGGAGTCAGAATTCCCCCACTCGCGCGAGGTCATCGAGCGAGTCTTCGCCGGCGTGCCCGAACCTGAGAAGCGCAAAATGGTCGCCCAGAACGCTATCGACTTCTTCCACCTGGACGCAGAAGCCGGCGCGTAGGTATTCTCCGGCCACGCCAGCCCTCACATCCACCTGAGTCTGGGCCGCTCGACGTACGCCTATTCTATAATGACGTACGTATAGGAGGATTCCGGTGGTCATCACAGCAACGGAGCTTCGGCAGAACGTCTACAAGCTGCTCGACCAAGTGCTAGAGAGCGGCGAACCCCTTGAGATCGAGCGCAACGGTCGGCGCCTTCGGGTAGTCCCGGTGGACGCGCCGTCCAAGCTCGATCGGCTCATACCGCACCCGGACTACATCGTCGGGGACCCAGAAGACTTCGTCCATATGGATTGGTTGAGCGAGTGGCACCCTGATATTGATTGATACGCAGGTCGTGGCGTGGCTGTTTGGCGGCCAGCGGAATCGGCTTCCGGCCGCTGTACAAAGACGCATCAGCCGCGAGCAATTGGGGGTATCTCCATTTGTGGAGCTCGAACTGGAGTATCTCTATGAGATCGGCAGGGCCAGGAGCTCCGCCCGTTCAGTCATTGATGAGCTTGGCACTAGGTTAGAACTCGCCGTTGTGGACATATCGGCCGCGGCAATATGTAGTGCAGCCCTTGGACTCACCTGGACACGCGATCCGTTCGATCGACTGATTGCCGCCCACGCCACCGTCGCCAACCTTCCCCTCGTTACTCGAGATGTAACCATGCTCCGTTATTTGCCACTGGCCTGGTGGGCTGACTAGCACCCTCTAGTCCGTCCTCTAACCAACTACGGCGGCGGCCACCGCCAGCCGCCAGCTAAGATGAGCGCCTTCGCGCTTCGGCCACCTTCGGCAAACAACCAAAAGCTGCCATTTCTTCCGCCCCAGCCCCCGTTGCGCCCGAAATGTGCCGCCGAAATGTGCATTTCTGCACAGGTGTTACTCGTCTCCGCGCGTCAAACTAGCGTGGCGGTCCACTTGATTGCGAGCCGACCTCACCGCGGAGGTTTTTGAGAGGAATTGGGTAGCTCCTGAACAGGAGTTGGGAGTTTCGAGCCGATATGGTGCAGCCGTAACCGCGAAGTGGCGGAGTCGAAAGGAGCACGCAACCATGGGACTTCTCGATCGCGTCTCGATCCTCGTACGCGCCAACCTCAATGACCTGATCGAACGGGCGGAGGACCCGGAAAAGGTCGTCAAACAGCTCATTCTGGATATGAACAACCAACTGATTCAGGTCCGGACCCACGTCGCGACTGCCATCGCCGATGAGCGCAAGCTGCAGCGTCTGTGGGAGCAGAACGAGACCCGTGCCAATGACTGGCAGCTGCGAGCGGAAAAGGCGGTCACCGCAGGAAACGATGACCTGGCTAAGCAATGCCTCAGCCGGGCCCTTACGTACCGAGAGATAGCGGACGGCTTCCGCCACCAGCACAAGACCCAAGAGGGGCAAGCAGAGAAACTACGCGAGGCTTTCCACCAGCTCGAAGCCAAGATCCAGGCGGCCGAGGCCCGCAAGGACCTACTGATCGCG
>DASXTD010000528.1:0-4485 GCA_036505655.1 Chloroflexota bacterium | reverse complement strand
ACCCCTTGTAGCAAAACCTTGGTGGCGACGAAGTTCAAACTTTGGTCACGTTTGTTAACCTGCCGTCCCCTCACCCAGGGAGCTTTCTCAAAGCTCCCATGCCTCTCCCGTGGGGAGAGGGTGGCTGCAGGCCGAGTGAGGGGTCAGCTGCTTTAGGAGACCCGACCCTTGGCGGTAAAAGGTTGCTCGCTACAAGTAACCCTGGTAGAGACGGTCTGAATCGCACTGACACTACGACAGGTGAAACTGGGCGGAGGAGGAATCCGGATGACGATCGCTGACAGCTCAACTCCTGTTGTGGTACTGGGATCTGGCCATCATACCGGCCTCGGGGTCACCCGCAGCCTCGGTCGGCTCGGGGTACGTGTATTCAACATAGATTCAACTCGCTCGGCCCCTGTTCTTCTCTCGCGATATTGCCGGGGCAAATTCATCTGGGACTTCGACAACGTCCCGCCTGAGAAGGCGGTGCAGTCCCTGACGGATGCTACTCGCAAGGTGGGCCGGCGGTGTATCCTGATTCCGACAAGCGACCGTGCCGCGATGTTCGTCGCAGACCATGCGGCGGTGCTCAAGGAGTGGTTCCTCTTCCCGGCTCAGACCGGTGCGCTCGTTCATTCGCTTTACAGCAAAAAGGAGATGTACCATCTCGCGAGGAAGTTGCGCGTCCCCACGCCCAGGACGTTTTGCCCACAAACGAGGGCCGACCTTCTCGAGTATCTGGAAAGCGTGGACCTCCCCATCATGATCAAAGGGATCGACGGTCAGCACGCGAAAAATAGCAGGAAACCCAACTTGATCATCCGAGCGAGGCGGGAACTCCCGGAGGTTTACGACCTGATCCGGGATACGCCGGTCCGCCGCCTCATCGTCCAGGAATATATTCCCGGCGGTAAGGACACGGTCTGGTTGTTTAACGGATACTTCAATGAGCGGGCGGAGTGCCTGGTCGGCTTTACCGGCCGAAGGCTTCGCCAATGCCCGGTCTACACGGGTGTGACCAGTCTGGGGATTTGCCAGAAGAATGAAATCGTGGAGCAGACGGTTAAGAAGTTCATGAAGGCCCTTGGCTATCGTGGCATTCTGGACATCGAGTTCTGCTACGACGCCCGGGACGGCCAGTACAAGGTTCTGGACGTGAATCCGCGAATCGGTGCCGAGTTCCGGCTGTTTGTCTCGGCAGAGGGCATGGATGTCGCTCGTGCTCTGTATCTCGACTTGACCGGCCAGCCGGTGACTCCCGCGCTGGCCCCGGAGGGCCGCAAGTGGATGGTGGAAGACTTCGATCTGGTTTCCTCTTTTCGTTACCACCGGGATGGAAAGCTGACGGTTTGGGAATGGCTGAGATCTCTCGGCGGCATTCAGGAATCGGCCTTGCTCGCCCTGGACGATCCGCTTCCGATGCTGCTGACGCTACGCGCCGACGTGAGTGAACTGTGGCAACGCCTGAAACCGTTCCGGCAGCCTGACGTGCCATTCGAACACAGACAGAGCGGCGCTTCGGTGGTTTCCACATCAGATGAGGAGAAGGCTTGCTATTAGCCCGTTATTTATGCGCACCTGGAATGCGCCTCACGGCGCGCTCGAATTGAAAAATGGCGAGATCCACCTCTGGCAGGCGGATCTGGATCGCAATATGTGCAGCCTCCTAACTCTCATGCAAACGCTCACACCGGAAGAGTGTAGGAAAGCCGCCGGGTTCCGCCTGGAGCTGGAGCGCAATCGCTACATCCTTGCGCGCGCGGCCCTAAGAACCATCCTGGCCCGCTACTTGAAAACGGCGCCTGGCGAGCTGGGGTTCTGCTACGGACCCGGAGGGAAGCCGGAACTCGCGCGCGGTACCTTGCGCTTCAATGTCTCCCACTCGCACGGCCTTGCCCTCTATGCGATCAGTCGCGCCCTCGACGTGGGTGTCGACGTCGAACAAGTGCGCCCCGGGATCGAAGAAGATGTGGCCAGGTCTTTCTTCTCGCCACGGGCAATTCAATTTCTTGAAGCGCTTCCCCCAGGCGCGCGTCGGCGCGCTTTCTTCCGGGGCTGGACTCGCATGGAAGCTTACTCGAAGGCGCGCGGAGAAGGGCTCGGGCTGGGCCTTGAGATTTTCGAAATCTTCCTGGGCCCGAGCCAGGGCGGACGCCTCCACACGCCCCACGATCCGGTGGAAGACTGGGGCTGGTGGCTTCATGACCTCTCTCCGCGCAGGGGCTACGTCGCCGCGCTCGCGGCACGGGGCAGGAAATGCAGGCTCAAATACTGGAAATGGCAAGCTCACCTCGTAGGAGGGATTCCATCCCAGCTAGGTTTGGCCTGGAACGGGATTTAATCTTGAGAGGTGAATGATGACAACGTACTCGCAGAAATTCACGATTAGTACCACCGCTGACCGCCATCCTGATTTTCCGGGCGCGTGTATCCCGAAGGCGGTGGCGGCAAAGGCAACAGAGAGGCCCGACGCCGTCGCCCTGGCGGGCGGGTCCCAGGTTTTGACTTATTACGAACTCGATTGCCAGGCCAACCGCCTGGCCCACCACTTGCGTTCGCTCGGCGTGAGTACAGACGTCTTGGTGGGGCTCTGTCTGCCCCGGTCTCTGGATATGGTGGTCGGGGCACTGGGAATCTTGAAGGCAGGTGGAGCCTACGTGCCCATGGATCCGGCTTATCCGCCCGACCGCCTCGCCTTCATGCTGGACGATGCTCAAGCGCCTGTGCTGGTAACCGACCCATGTCTCGCCCAACAGTTGCCGGCCGCCCAACGAGAAGTCGTGAGCATCGGCGCGCCCCAGATCGCCAAAGGGGCCCATCATCCGCCGCACGTCGAAATTATGCCGGATGACCTGGCCTACGTCATTTACACCTCGGGTTCCACCGGCAGGCCGAAAGGTGTCGAAATCACACACGGCGGCCTGGCCAATCTTGTAAGCTGGCACCGGCAGGCATTCTCGGTGACGTCCGGCGACCGAGCCAGCCATCTGGCGGGCCTGGGCTTCGATGCGGCGGTCTGGGAACTGTGGCCCTATCTGGCAACCGGGGCGAGCGTCCATCTGGCCGATGAGGATTGCCGCAATTCGGCCGAACTTCTGCGAGACTGGCTGCTGGCTCGTGGGGTCACCATCAGTTTTGTTCCGACTCCACTGGCCGAGCATCTACTTGCCCTGGAATGGCCGCGCCATACGGCGCTGCGTGTTTTACTGACCGGAGGCGACACGCTCCACCACTATCCACCAGCCAATTTACCCTTTGTGCTGGTCAACAACTATGGTCCTACCGAGTGCACCGTCGTGGCCACGTCCGGGCCCGTCCTGCCCGACGGGCGTCCGGGCGGGCTGCCGCCTATCGGCCGTGCCATCGCCAACGCACAAATCTATCTTCTGGATGAGCGCCTGCGGCCCGTGCCGGCCGGAACGGCGGGCGAAATCCACGTTGGGGGCCCCAGCCTCGCGCGTGGCTATCACAGCCACCCTGACCTCACCGAGGAGAAGTTTATTCCCAATCCTTTCAGCCAGGAACCGGGCAGCCGGCTGTATAAAACCGGAGACCTCGCTCGCCTGCTGCCGGACGGCCAGATCGCCTTTTTGGGACGCATCGACGACCAGATCAAAATCCGGGGTTACCGCATCGAACCCAACGAGATCGTCAGCGCGCTGAACCGGCACCCGAATATCCGTGAGAGCCTGGTCGTTGCCCGCGAGGATGCCTCCGGCGACAAGCAATTGGTAGCTTATGTAGTGCTGCACTCGGATTCTGGCCCCGCTCACACCGATCTGTGCAACTTCCTTAGCCACAGCTTGCCCGAGTACATGGTGCCCGCTGCCTTTGTCCGGCTGGAGGCGTTCCCATTGACGGTTCACGGTAAGATCGATCGCGCCGCGCTGCCGGAACCGACAACGGAGAACAGGCTCAAGGATGAATCATTCGAGGCCCCGCGTTCACCGGTTGAAGAACGCTTGGCCGGCATCCTGACGATTCTGCTGGGCGTGCAAGAAATCGGCATCGACGACAACTTTTTCCAGATGGGAGGGCATTCGTTGCTGGGCGCACAAGTGATCGCGCAAGTCCGCGACGGCTTCGGAGTGGAACTCTCTTTGCGCAGCCTGTTTGAGAACCCGACCGTGCGGGAGATGTCCGTCGAGATTGAGCGGCTCATCCTCGCAAAGCTCGAGACCATGGGCAAGGACGAAGCGCAACGCGTCCCGGCTTGCCCGGAAAGCGCAAACTCATGAGCATGAAGACGACCCCCTCTGAAGCTGCCTTGAGCAAGGGCAATCCGAAGGAAACCCTGAGCCTGTACCGTCTGCTGGACCCGCAAGTCCTGGCAAATCCTTATCCTCTATACCACAGGCTGCGGACTGAAGATCCCGTCCATTGGGACCCGTTCCTGCACGCCTGGGTCGTGACGCGCTACCGGGACGTGGTCCACGTTTTGCATTATTTCTCCGCCAACCGCACGCCGACGCCGGAGCAACTGAGCGCCATGGGTCTGTCCGC
>DASXTD010000527.1:0-3731 GCA_036505655.1 Chloroflexota bacterium | reverse complement strand
GCTGGATTCAGCTCCGGCCCAACTCTACAATCCTGCCACTCGGAAGCACCGGAGCGCAGCGGTCTCGGGTACCAGCGTCCGGGGTGAGGCCGGAGAACCGGCCGTCAAACGGAGCGCAGCGGTCTCGGGTACCAGCGTCCGGGGTGAGGACGGAGAACCGGCCGTCAAACGGAGGAAGAGCGATGGCACGCGTTGGCTACAAGGACATGCGCGGCTACCTGAACATTCTCGAAAAAGCAGGGCTGCTCAAGCATGTGAAAACGGAAGTCGATCTCAAGCACGAGATCGGCGCCATTTCTTGCATGTCGCTGGATGACCGAGGGCCCGGGATCATGTTCGAGAACATCAAGGGCCACCCGGGCGGCAAGCTAGCCGTCAACATCATGTCCACCACCGAGCAAATGGCGCTCGCTTTCAACACCGAAGATGACGACGTCGAGATCGTCAATACGATTCACGCTGGCAAAGCCAATCCGATTCCGCCCAAGGTCGTCGATTCGGCTGTCTGCCAGGAAGTTGTCGAAACCGGCGATCAGATCGACGTTTACTCGATTCCGACTCCGATCTGGCACGAGAAGGACGGCGGCCCGTACATCGGCACTACCGCTGGGATCATCACCTCGGACCCGGACACCGGCTACCTCAACAGTGGCATGTATCGCTGCATGATCATCGATAAGAACCATATCTCGGTGGAAGCGCGCGGCTCCCACGAGATCGGAGAGAAGCCCAACTCGCGCGGCAACATGCACGGCGGGCACGTCGATGTCCTCAAGTGGGAGCAGTTGGGCAAGAACGCGCCCATCGCCGTCGCCATCGGTATGGATCCAATGACCACCTACGTGACTGCGCAGGGCGTGCCGTCGGCCAAGGTCGAGCACGCGGAATACGCGGTGGCAGGGTCGTGGTTGGGCGAGGCGCTCGAGATCGTGAAGTGCAAGACCAACGACCTGCTGGTACCAGCCTGGTCCGAGATCGTCCTGGAGGGCGAGGTGCTCCGGGATCAGCGCACGCCCGAGGGCCCCTGGGGCGAGAACGCCGACATCTATGCTGAGTCGCCAGCCGTCTTCCTGATGAAGATCAACGCCATCACGCACCGCAAGGATCCCATCAACTACGGTCTGATCTGTAGGCCGCTTCAGGACTATCCGAAGTTCCTGATGGGCGGCGCGCTTAAGGGCTATCTCATGTCCAAGCTAGACATCGTGAAGGACGCTTACGTCTTCCCGCGCACTGGTAATCGGCCATTCGCGGTGGTCGCCGCGCGCGTGCGCAAGCCCGAGGACGTGCAGGCAGTAGTGGACGCTGTGGCTACGATGCCGAGCGAGTCGTATCTGATGGTCAAGCCGCGCTGGCTCGTCGTCCTGGACGAGGAGGCCGAGATCCACGATCCAGGCGATCTCATGTGGCGCCTCACCCTGGCCGTTCGGCCTGATAAGGATGTGTCGGTCCTCGACGTTGAAGGCGGCTATGTGGGCGGTGTGAAAATGATGGTGATCGACGCCACCTTCCGCAACAAGCCCGAAATGGAGTGGGGACCTGGCGCCGGCGAGAACGAGGACCCGCCCGTCGCCCGCACTTCGAAAGAATTGCAGCAAAAGGTCCGCTCCCGGTGGAAGGATTACGGCCTGGCCTAGTGGGGGAGGGCAAACCTTCGTTGCCTCTCCCTTTGGGAGAGGCCGGCCACCGGCCCGTAGGGCCAAGGACGGGTGAGGGTTGGCAATGAGGAGGAATAAGTGCTCACAACTGATCGTTCGATGCGGCAGTTGGTGGATATGGAAGCGGGCCGGCTGAGCCGCGAGATCTTCTTCAACCAGGACATTTACGACCAGGAAATGGAGCAGATCTTCGCTCGCACTTGGCTCTTCGTCGGCCACGAGAGCCAGATCCCCAAGCCCGGCGACTTCATGGTTTCGCGGATGGGCGAAGAGCAAGTCATCGTGACCCGTGACAAGCAGCATCGAGTCCAGGTGCTCCTGAACTCCTGCCGGCATCGAGGCAACCTGGTGTGCCGCTACGAACAGGGCAACGCTACCGTGTTCACCTGCTCTTTCCACGGCTGGAGCTACGACAACACCGGCGCACTGGTCGCGCTCCCCTTCCACGATGGCGGCTACGCGGACATGTCCAAGCAGGGTTGGGGCCTGCTCGCCGCGCGGGTCGAGCTATTCCAGGGTTCGATCTGGGCCAACTGGGACCAGTCGGCACCCAGCTTGATGGATTACCTGGGCGGCGCCGATCTCTACCTGGGCACCCAGCTGCTGGGTACAGATGGATCGGACAACGGCGCCGAAGTGCTGGGTGGAGTGGTGAAGTGGCGGCTGGCTTGCAACTGGAAGGTCCCTTGCCCGGACGTCGACCGCACCCACGGCTGGATAACGCACAAGTCCCTGGCCGACGCATTCGGCGTCGGCCCCACCGGAATCCCGGTTCGCCGCGGACCGGCCGGAGCCAGGCAGGAGTCGTACAGCGGACCGCCTCGTTCGTACTGCGTGGCCTTCCCCGAAGGGCACACGATGAACGTTTCGATCCCGAAGGACGACGATCCCAACTGGGGCGACTCGTCGCTATGGGCTGATGCCCCAGCAGTGCGCGACTACCTGCGCGAGAAATATGAGATTCGCAAGCAGCGGCTGGGCAAGATGGCGAGCTTGTCCGCGGGCCCGGCCATCTTCCCCAACGAGGGCTGGCTCGGCCGCGTGATCCGCATCATGCATCCGCAGGGCCCGCTGGCCACCGAGATCTGGACCTATTTCCTGGTAGACAAGGACGCGCCCATCGAGGTGAAGGACACCCTCGCTTCCTACTACGAGAAGTGGTACGGCCCCGGCGGAATGACGCAGCAAGACGACATGGAGAATTGGTACAACCTGACCGCTGCCAGCAAGGGCCCCATGGCTCGCAAGCTGGACCTCAACTACCAGATGCGGTTGAACGAAGAGCCCATCCATGGGCCCTCGGCGTTTGGGCTGCCCGGCCTGTTTACCAACATCTACAGCGATGAGAACCACCGCATGTACTACCAGCGGTGGGCCGAGTGCATGGAAGCCCGCGACTGGGACGAAATGCGCCCCAGCCGGTCGGCGAAGGTCTAATGCCGAACAACTCCAACGCTACCCATGATTCCCCCACGGCCGGCTCTGGGTGTTTCAGGTCCGTCATTCCTGGGCGCTTCAGGTCCGTCATTCCTGGGCGCTTCAGTTCCGTCATTCCCGCCACCTCCTCCGTCATTCCCGCGGAAGCGGGAATCTACCCGTCGATGAGGGACAGCTACCATGGCTGAGATGACTCGCCCGTCCACCCTGACAGACGACGAAGTGCGTCTGCGCCTGGAGATTGAGGACTTCTTCTATCGGGAGGCCGATCTCTTGGACGACCGCGAATACGACAAGTGGTTGGACCTGTTCACCGAAGACGCGCGCTACTGGATGCCCATGCGCCGCAACGTCTCATCGGAAGAGCTCGACCACGAGAACACCACCGAGCGCCATGAGATGTCCTGGTTCGACGAAGGCAAGCCGACGCTCATCATGCGCGTCCAGCAGATCAAAACCGGCGTGCACTGGGCCGAAGAGCCCTATTCCCGCGTCTCGCACCTGGTCTCCAACGTGCGCATCCTCGACGCTTCGGCCTCGGAACTCCGCGTCAAGAGCCGCTTCATTGTCTATCGCAATCGGATGGTGGACGAAGAGAGCCTCTTCGTCGGCAAGCGCATCGACACCCTCCGCCGA
>DASXTD010000526.1:0-2822 GCA_036505655.1 Chloroflexota bacterium | reverse complement strand
TGAGGCGGATGACCCGAATCATTTCCTCCAGGCCGCCAGACCACGCTATCTTGTGGCGCGGGATGGGCTCGCCCGGCTTCAGCTCGGTCGTCTGCGGCTGGCGCACCACCGCTCCGGTGATCAAGTTGAACTGCGCGTGATGCACCGGGCATTCCACCACTTCTCCATCGAGCTCGCCCTGGGACACCGGCGCGTTCAGGTGCCCGCAACGATCGACCACGGCGTAGACCTGGCCATTGAGGCGCGTGACACAGACGTCAAAATTCTCACGCAAGGTAATTCGCTGAAGCGAATTCTCAGCAACGTCGGCTGCCAGACAAAGACGCTCGGAGGTACTCACTAATCAACTCTCCTTGGGTTCCCAGCGTGCATCATAGAGCGGCTACCGTGACACACAGCGCGGCCACAATCAGCCATCGATCAGGTATTTCTCCTGACCAGCTATTCGTCCAGGTGGAAGAACCGGATGGCGTTACCGGCCAGCATGGCGTAGCGCTCGTTTTCCGGGACGCCCGCAAACGTCTTCTCGATGATCTCGTGTGTGTGTGGAAAGTCACTGGCGGCGTGGGGGAAGTCCGTCGCGAACATGATCCGGTCGAAGCCGATGGCCGCCCGGTTCTGCACCCCGATCGGGTCGTAGAGGGTGCCCCACTGCGTGTTCTCACGCATGTAGTCGCTCGGCTTGCGCTCCAGGTCCTCCAGTCCCCAACAGTTGGACATGAGCGGTTGGAAGCGCCGATGGTTATCGTCCAGGCTAAAGATGGCGAACGGAATCCACCAGGCCCAGGTCTCGGCCCAATAGAACTGCAATTTCGGGAAGCGATCGAATACGCCCGCGTAGGCCAGTTGCATCGCTCCATAAGCCGGCGCTCCGCCGGTGGCGTTTGGCGATGGGTTGTTGGAGAACAGCAGATTGATCGCGTCCGCCTTATGGTTGTTGGGTGAGTCATTCACTTTGGAATAGAGAAAGGCGGGCTCATCTTTGGGCCCAGCGAAGCGCCCGCCGCCGTGCTGCGTAAGGCCAATGCCCAGCTCCAACGAGGCCGCCCAGAACCGGTCATCCTCGGCACTGGGATAGCCGTGACCACTCGGGAAGCGGCTCAGGTTCACCCCTTTGAAGCCGATCTTGGCGCAGTGCTCTAGCTCGGCGACAGCGTCGTCTATGCCGCTGGTCGGGATAGTGGCCGTGCAAAACAGGCGGTCGGGAGCCACGGACATGTACCCCTCGGCCAGGTAGTCGTTGTATGCCCGCACGATGGCCCGGTACAGGTCGTCATCCTTGGCGCTGCGGAACATCCCCTCCACCTGACTGAAGGTGACCTCAGCATCGATGCCGTCCGCGTCCTGCTCGGCGATCCGCTGCTCGGCGGGTCCGTTGCCAATCGTCTCCCCGAACCGGGGGAGCATGTGGGGCATCTCTTCGAACTTGCCGCCGGTATGGCTGGTCAGGCTGATCGCATGGGGCCTGCCGCCATCACACACGACGCCGTCCGAGCCGTTGGACATGACAACGCGTTTCGGCGCTCGATCTCGCAAATTGGCCGGGACCCGATTGGTCCACACTTCGGGGTTGAGATCGAGATGGGAGTCCGCTGAAATCACCTTGTATTCACGGGCCATTGGTTTGCCTCCCCTGACCGGTCCTGCCTATCGGCAGTTGAAACCGATTCGCCGCCGCTCATCGCGTGCGCGGATGCCGATTGTAACTTGAAATGGACCGGCGGCGTGAAGCTCGTTGACCTTGCGAGTGGGTCGGGGTAGAGTAGCGCCATCTTCGGCTGGAGGACCGCGTGGCGCTGGCAACTCTACTCAGGCAAGTGCCTCTATTCGGTGCCTGCGTCTGTTTACTGGCCGTCTCATGCGCGCCGGGCGCGTCACCGGTTGCCAGAACGGGTGAGGCAGTGACTAACCCGCCGAGCCAACCCAAGGTACTGAATATCGGAGTCTCTACCGAGCTGCCCCAGCTCGGCGTCCTGGCGTCGGAATCGACCGGTGGTTGGACCGATCTGACCGAGCTCCACACGTCCTCCCTCACAACACCCGATACCGCCAGCTCCAAATCGATCGGACGATTAGCGGAGAAGGTCCCCTCGATTGATGATGCCAGCATCTCCCTTCTGGCCGACGGGAAAATGCGCGTCGTCTACCACCTACGCCCCAATGTGACCTGGCAGGACGGCGCGCCCTTCAGCGCGCAGGACCTCGTGTTCTCGCACCGCTTCCTGCTGGATCCCGGATTGCCGGTCTATCAACGCGACACCGTCCGCTTGATTGAGTCGGTCGAGGCTCCAGACGATCTGACCGCCGTTTTCACATTTGCTCACCCGTTTTTTCGCGGCGCCGACCTGAGCGCCAGGGATTTCTGGCCTCATCCCCGTCATCTACTGGAAATTGCCTTCAATCGATACCGTGCCACCGCCAACGCGGACGAAATGATCAGTCTCCCCTATTGGACCTCCAGTTACGTCAATCTAGGACCCTTCCGCGTCACGGCGTTCGATCCTGGCGAGGGGGTTACTTTTCAGGCCTACCCGGGCTTTTTCCTGGGACGCCCCAAGGTGGATACGATCCACGTGCGGCCCTTCCGAGACGAGAACGCGCTATTCGCGAACCTCCTGGCGGGTAGCATCGATCTCTTCCCCGAGCTTGCTCTGCACCCTGAGCTGGCCGCGGAGCTGAAGGGTCGCTGGGAGCAGAGCGGCGATGGCGCCGTCCGCCCTCTGGCCGGTACGAGTTCCTTTCTCGTCCCCCAGTGGCGGCCGAGCGTTATCACCGAGCCCGCGAACCTGGACGTCCGCGTCCGCCAGGCCCTCTATCACGCG
>DASXTD010000525.1:0-1945 GCA_036505655.1 Chloroflexota bacterium | reverse complement strand
TACGCGGAAGACATGGGCGGGGCGCTTTCCTGGGGCGGCGCCATGCGCGTGACCGAAAAGGGTGCTGAGTTTCTGGGGCAACGTCCGCTCCGTCTGATGTCGATTACGTAATGACAATGGAGCACGGAGGGTCAGGGCATGATTGGTCGCCCGCAGCTGACACACAGGTCGTCAAAAGTGTTGGGGACGGTCCCGGTCTTGCTGGTCTGCGTCCTCACGCTGGGCTGCCAGCCGGCCGCCACGCCGGGCTCAGCCGGAGCAGCTCAGCCCAATGCGGTCCAGGGGCCGAAATCGCTGGTGGTTGCAGTGGATGGAGACATTGGGCCGTTCGTGCTGCCATTCTCGGTTCGCGCCGGTTCGGCCGTGGGCGAGCTGGATCTGGCAGTCCACCAGTGGCTGCTGGCATACGACGAGCACGGAACCGCCCAGCCGATGCTGGCGATCGAGTTCCCGTCGCGCGACAAGGGAACCTGGGTGGTGCGACCGGACGGCTCGATGCAGACGATCTATCGGCTGCGGCCCGGAGTGACGTGGCATGACGGCGTTCCCATGACGGCGCAGGACTTCGTGTTCGGCTGGCGAGTCTTGAAAGACCCGGACATCCCTACTTCAAAGTCGCTCATTAATCTGACGTCCGCAATGTCGGCAGTGGACGATCAAACCATCGATATTGAGTGGAAGGCGAGCTACACGGGAGCGGGCACGCTGGCGCAGAGTGACTTTGTTCCGATGCCCAGGCACCTGATCGAAGCCGCCTATCTAGGAGACAAGGAGCAGTTCCAACGGATGAGCTACTGGACCCAGGATTTTGTGGGAGTGGGACCATACCAGGTGGCTGAGTACAGCGCCGGCAGCCACGTCGTGCTGCACGCGTACCCCTCGTTTTATAAGGGGCGAGCCAAACTCGACCGGATCGAGGTTCGCTTTATCACGGGTTCCGATAACATCGTGGCCAACCTGCTGGCAGGAGCGATCGATGGCTCGCTGCCCGGGGTCGTGGACTTCGACGGTGCCCGGACCGTCCAAAAAGCATGGGAGGGCGCGGGCAAGCATCCACTGATCATCATGGAGCCCGAGAGCTGGCGGCATGTGTTCATTCAATTCCGCGACCCGGCCGTACGCGAGATCCTGGATGTACGGGTGAGGCGAGCGCTGCTGCAAGCGATCGACCGTGAAGCCATTTCTGCCGCGCTGACGGACGGCATTAGTCCGGTTTCCCAGGCCCCTTTCCCGCCCTCAGACCCCCGCTGGGACGCGCTGGGGGGTGACGTGGTGGTCCCCTATCCGTACGATCCGCGGCAGGCCGAACAATTGCTGGCGGAAGCGGGTTGGAAGCGAGCCGGAGATGGATCCCTCACTCGCGCGGGCGGCGGCCCCGTGACATTGCCACTGTGGGCGGTGGCTGACTTCGAAACGACTAAGACGATCGCTATCATCGGCGACTATTGGGCGCGACTGGGAGCGCAGGTGGAACAGACCGCGGTGCCGCAGGCGCAGTACCGTGACCTGCAGTATCGGGCTTCATTCCCCGCGTTCTTGTATGCGGGCATCTCTATGGAGAACCAGAACGTGCTGAATCGGGTCGATCCGCGGCTGTGCCCCACGCCTGAAAGCCGATGGACGGGTACCAGTTTGGGTTGCTACTCGAACCCGCAGGCACAGAGGCTCATCGAAGGGATCTCGGGCGCGTTCGACCCGACCGAGCAGCGTCGACTGTGGCGTGACTTTATCCGACTGCTGACTGATGACTTGCCGGTACTGCCGATGTACTTCCGCCTATCTACAACCATTTTTCGAGAAGGCGTGACTGGGGTGATGGGTCAGACCGTGCCGCAAACCCGAGGCACCTGGAACGTCGCCGACTGGGACATCCTCCCGTGAATCCTTCCATCCAGCAACGCCGCTCTCATCCCCGCCGTCATTCCCGCGAAAGCGGGAATCCAGT
>DASXTD010000524.1:0-3263 GCA_036505655.1 Chloroflexota bacterium | reverse complement strand
AGGTCGGCGAGCCCGCTTCTCTCGACAAGCGGAGCGACGGCCAGCACCGAGTTTGGATCCCGCCCTTCCTCAGAGTGAAAGCGAAGTCGGTCCACGTCGACCCCGGGGTAGATCCGATGAATCTTCAGGGCCGCGATCGAGTCGGCGGCGGCGACCAGCAATCGCCGGCTGAAGTTGTTGGGAGTCGTCACGAACTCAGCATCCCAGATTTTGTCTCGCAGGGCGGCGAGGTCCATCACGTGGTGATAGATCCCGTTCATGTCGGCGGTAAAGCTGTACGTGACACCGGTCAAGCGTCGGACTTCTCGAGCCACGTCCGCGGCGGCCGTCGCGAAATGGGCATGCAGATGTTGGATCTGGTTCGCGACGATCTGGCCCGCGATCCACCGCGCCTTCGTCGAAGGGTCGCTCAAACGATCGGCAACCTGCTGGAGGAAAAACAGGTGCACCTCGACGCCACAACTTTCGAGCTCCAGGATTTCGTCGAACAGCAGGCGCTGCGAAAGTTGCGGGAATCGATTCAAGACGTAGCCCATCCTGGTGATAGATCGTGTATTCATGGCGCGCCTCTCAGACGTGACGTTGGGCACGGTGGTATCCAAATAAGCAGGCATTGCAGCGCGCCGCTCCCCTGGTAAGAGCATAAATGATGTCATCTTGCTTCGCGATCAGCTCGAACGGATATCCGCAGGCGCAACAAAGGGTTCTGACCCGGATCGGTGAATCGCTCACCCTCCTGGGTTGCCCCGCGCTCGAGGCCGAATTGGGCACGGAGTTGCCGCCCAACACCGGAAACGTGGCGTCAGCGGGCAGAAATTCAGCAAGTGAACCCGGAACTGTGCTCAGGTCAGCCAGGGGGTTCCCCGTGTCTCCATCGATTTGCCGTCGGAGGGCATCGGGCGCTTCTCCCAGGGGTTCGCCCGTCGGGGACGCTTCCAGGAGTCTCGACTCCTGCGGCTGCGCCCAAACCGTGCGCCAGCCGGGTCTTCGAACCACCGTGTAACTGATGCCCGCCCCCGCCGTCCTTTGCACGCGTGCGTTCACAAAACACTCCTCTTTACTCCTATAGGGTGCTGACGGCGCCAGGAGATATAGGCCCTGAAAAAAAGTCTGGGCATCGAGGTAACATGCGGCATGCGATATATCTGGCGGCGGCTTGGCCATGCGCTTCTGGTCCTTTTCGGGGTATCCGTGCTGTCCTTCCTCTTCGCGGAAGCGGCCCCCGGCAACTTCTTCGATGAGCTGAGATTGGACCCGCGGGTTTCTGCCGCGACCATCCAGGCGCTGCGCGACCGATACGGCCTGGATCAATCCTTTCCTCAGAAATACTTCCTCTGGCTGCAGGCGGTCGCCCGGGGAGAACTGGGATTCTCAGTCGCCTACGACGGTCCGGTGGGTCCGCTGCTCTGGCGCCGCGCGCGCAACACGTTGCTTCTCACCGTGACGGCGACCGTGCTGGCGTGGCTCGTCGCAATTCCGTTGGGCGTCTGGGGGGCCAGCCGAAAGGGCAAGTGGGCTGACCGTATTGGCACGGGGGTGACGACCGCGCTGCTGAGTGTCCCTGACCTGCTCCTTGGGTTGGGTCTGCTGTTGCTGGCCGTGCGCACCGGTTACTTTCCGACGGGCGGGATGGTCTCCCTGAGTTTTGCTGAGCTCGGCCCCTGGGACAAGGTGAAGGATGTCATCGCCCATTTCTTCTTGCCCGTGACGGCGCTGATATTGGTCAACCTGCCGGTGCTGGTCAGGCACGTTCGCGCCAGCCTGATCGAGGTTCTCCACGCTCCGTTCATCCAAGCCGCACGCGCGTCGGGCATTCCTGAGCGACGCTTGCTCTTTCGCTATGCGTTGCGCGCAGCGGCCAATCCCCTGATTTCGCTGCTGGGGCTTTCGATCGCGGCACTGCTCAGTGCCTCGCTGGTCGTCGAGACGATCATGAGCTGGCCCGGCCTCGGGCCGCTGTTGCTCGAGGCGGTTGCCGCCCGCGATCTCCATCTGGTGGTCGGAGCGGTTATGTGCTCCACGGTCTTGCTGGTCGCCGGCAGCTTAGTGGCTGACACCCTGCTTTACTGGGTAGACCCGCGCATTCGGCAGCACGAATGATTCGCGCCGGGACGCTTTTGCGGAGCGATAACGCTTTGGGGTCGTCCTTCATGGGCACCCTCACGCATGACTACCGGCCGGCCCTTTGCCTGCTCGGCCTGGTTTACGTGTCCACCATCCTCGCCGGGTTTCTCGCTCCGTACGATCCCGTCGCTCAAAACCGCGATCTATCGTTCGCCTCTCCGACACGCCTCCATTTTCTGGACCCGACGGGAACACTGCATCTGCGTCCATTCGTCTACGCACGAGCAATCCGTTCGGGGACCATCGACGAATACGAGGAGGATCGGAGCCGGATCTACTTTGTACGCTTTTTCGTCCGGGGGGCACCGTACCGGATTGCCGGGCTCTTCTCCGGCGACCGGCATCTGTTCGGATCCGACAGCCCGGCTCGGCTCTTCCTGCTTGGTAGTGACCAGTTCGGGCGGGATCTCTTCACCCGCCTTCTTTACGGTGGACAGATCTCGCTGTTCGCAGGGCTGCTGGGCGCCGGCCTGTCGTTGGGCGTCGGTACGGTGCTCGGAGGGTTGGCCGGATTCTACGGGTCGTGGGTCGACGAAACCATCATGCGCATTGCGGAGCTGTTCCTGGCGTTGCCGTGGCTGTACCTCTTGCTTGCGGTCCGGATGGCTCTGCCACTGCAAATCGAGCCGGGACAGGCGTTCCTGTTGATCCTTGCGGTCGTCGGGCTGATCGGTTGGGCTCGTCCGGCGAGACTGATTCGCGGCGTCGTTCTGAGCGCGAGGCGACGGGACCATGTCTTGGCGGCACGGGGCTTTGGCGCATCGGACCTCTATCTCCTGCGTCGCCACGTGATGCCGCAAGTATTGGGAATCGCCTTGACCCAGGCAGCCCTCCTGGTGCCGCAATATATCCTGGCCGAGGTGACCCTCTCTTTCTTCGGTCTCGGGGTGGGAGAACCGGTCCCAAGTTGGGGAAACATGTTGGCCAGCCTCCAGCGTTACAATGTGCTGGCCTCATATTGGTGGATGTTCCTTCCCGGAATTGCCCTAATTCCAGTCTTTTTGCTGTACCACCAGCTCGCTGATGCTCTTCATCAGCGGGTGGCCGCCTACTCTCTTTGAGCTTCCACCAACCCGGAAGAGCTTACTCGGGCCCCACATTTGCGTAGTGTAAGCGCGGAAGCTGGAGGCTGGCCGCCC
>DASXTD010000523.1:0-5014 GCA_036505655.1 Chloroflexota bacterium | reverse complement strand
CCTCACTGACGACTACCCCGGTACGCGTGGTCCGGGGACGGCGCCAGGCCTCATGTCACGCAACGCTTACTTGTGGGACAAGGAGTAAGCATGGCAATCGAAGTGCAAGCGGAGCCGCGTCCCGGTGATAGCAGCTCCGCGGACTGGACGGACCTGGTCCACACGGGACCGGACACGCTGGCTGGTCGCTACCTCCGCCGGTTCTGGCAGCCGGTCGACGTGAGCCAGAAGCTGGAACCAGGCCGCGCCAAGCCAATTCGCATCATGAGCGAGGATTTCACGCTCTACCGCGGCGAAACCGGCGAAGCGCACCTGGTGGCTTTCCGTTGTGCCCACCGCGGCACCCAGCTGAGTACCGGTTGGGTGGAAGGCGACGATCTCCGCTGCTTCTACCACGGCTGGAAGTACAGCGCGGATGGCCAATGTATTGAGCAGCCTGCCGAGCCAGAACCGTTCTGGAATCGCATTCGGATCCGCAGCTATCCGACTCAGGAGTACCTGGGGCTGATCTTCGTGTACTTCGGAGAGGGAGCAGAGCCACCTAGGGAATCCACATCTGGCCGTACAACTGGTGACGGCCAAATTCAGCCGCCCGAGTTTCCTCGCTACCCGGTTTTCGACGAGTTCAAGGGTGTCCGGTTGACGTCGTGTCTGGGCATCTGGCCCTGCAATTTCTTCAATCAGATCGACAACGATCCGATCCACCCTTCATTCGTCCATCGCCAGCACGGGGCCAAGCCGCCCATGCATGTGGAATCGCGCGAGGCTGAATACGGGATGGACAACGATACTCATCACCCCGACGGAGACGTGAGCGGCGGCTACAAGTACATGCCCAACATCATGCATTACTCCGCCTACCCCCTCCCAGGCACGACAGAGCGTTGGCAGGGCTTGAGCTGGCGGGTGCCGGTCGACGACGAACACACCATCAGCTTCAACGTGCGGGTCATTCCGGCGTTTGGCGAGGTGGCGAAGCGCTACGAGTCGGGCGGCTGGGGCGAGGGCTCGACCGCGCAGGATGGTGTGGAGGCCGCGCTCCAGGTGCTGCGGGGCGAGCGGCCCCAAACCGACCTGGAAACACTGCCTGCTGGTATCGCTCTACAAGCTCAGGACTACGTGGCGCAGATTGGTCAGGGTGCGATTCCGAACACCTCGGCCTGGCACCTGGGTCGCGAAGACTCGACCGTGACGCTGTTCCGCCAGCTCTGGCAGCGGGAGCTGCGCGCGTTGGCTGAGGGCCGCCCGCTCACCCAATGGAAGAACGCCGGCCAGGCCCTTGCCCGCGGTGAGTAGGCGTTCCCTAGGAGGGACTGGACATGGCAATTGAGACACGATCACAGCCCAACTCCACCAGCAGCGACTCAGCGGACTGGACCGACCTGGTTCACACCGGTCCGGGTACGCTGGCAGGTAGCTATCTGCGCCGATTCTGGCAGCCGGTCCACAACGCGCGCCTGCTCGAAGCCGGCCGGGCGGTCCCCATCCGTCTTATGGGCGAGGACCTTACCCTCTATCGCGGCAATGGCGGCCAAGCTCACGTCATCGCCTTTCGTTGCGCCCATCGTGGCACTCAGCTGAGCACCGGCTGGGTGGAAGGGGACGACCTGCGCTGCTTCTACCACGGCTGGAAGTACAGCGCCGATGGGCAGTGCATCGAGCAGCCCGCCGAGTCGGAGCCCTTCTGCAGCCGCATCCGGATCCGCAGCTATCCCACCCAGGAGTACCTGGGGCTCATCTTCGTCTACCTGGGAGAGGGCGAGGCACCCGCATTGCCCCACTATCCAATCTTCGACAATTTTGAGGGTGTGCTCCTGGCGGGCGTGGGTTACAAGTGGCCCTGTAATTTCTTCAATCAGATCGACAACGACCCAATCCATGCCTCGTTCGTCCATCGTCAGCACGGTGGAAAGCCACCCATGCTCGTGGAGGCCCGCGAAGAGGAATACGGACTGGCCTACGACTGCCATTCGGCCGCCGGCAAGGTGAGCGTCGCCTACAAGTACATGCCCGGCGTCCTGCATTACTCGGCCTACCCGATGCCCGGCACGACCGAGCGCTGGCAGGGCCTCACCTGGCGGGTGCCGATCGATGACGAGCACAGTATGAGCTTTACGGTCCGCGCTATCCCCGCCAAAGGCGATGTAGCCGACCGCTACAACTCCGCCGGTTGGGGCCAGGGTACGGCGCCGCTGGAAGCGATCGAAGCCGCACTTCAGGTTCTGCGGGGCGAGCGGCCTCAAACCGACCTCGAAACGCTGCCCGCTCAGATGGCACTGCAGGCTCAGGACTATGTGGCTCAGGTCGGCCAAGGCGCGATTGCGGACGATACGAACTGGCACCTCGGCCGTGAGGATTCGACCGTGGCCATGTTCCGCCAGCTCTGGCAGCGTGAGCTGCGTGCCCTGGCGGAAGACCGTCCACTCACCCAGTGGAAGAACGCGGGCCAGGCCCCGGCCAGCGGCGACGACTAGCGTGCGCCTCGTCCTCCTGACCGCCGCGCTGGTCCTGGTGGCCTGCGCCCCTAGCAGGGCGACGAGCGCAACCGGTAGGGACGCGCTTTCGCAAACGGCACCGGCTGCAACCAAGACCCTCACGCTGGGCCAACTGGCGGCCATCACTGCCTTCACGCCCGAAGCAATGTCCAGCACTGGCGGTGGCGCGGTGGCGTTTGCCGATGTCTATTCGAGCGGGTTGACAACTGCCGACGCGCGCGGGACGGTTCAGCCGCGCATCGCCGCCTCGCTACCCGCACTCGACGATGGCTCCATCGTCGTGCTTCCGGATGGCCATATGCGGACCACCTGGAAGCTCCGCAATAGCATGCGCTGGCACGACGGCGCCCCGTTCTCGGCTGACGATATCGTGTTCAGCTGGGAGATCCTCCATGATCCCAACGTCCTGGTTCCTGGAGCCGGCCAGGCCCTCAAGAACCAGGTCGAAAGCGCCGAAGCACCGGACGCCAGCACGGTCGTCCTGACCTGGAAGACTACCTACGTCTCCCACCTCAATCTGGGAACGCTGCAGTTGTTCCTCTACCCGAGGCATCTGCTGGGGGATTCCTTCACCGGCGATAAACAATTATTTCTAGGTCAGCCATTCTTCACCACCGGCTTTGTCGGAGTGGGCCCGTTCCGGATGCTGGACTTCGGTAATGGGGAGACGCTCGTCTTTGAGCGCTTCGATAATTATTTCCTGGGACCAGCGCGCGTGAACCGGGTGGTCATCCGCGCTATCGACGATCCCAATGTGTTGCTGACGAACCTGCGGGCCGGGATCGTCGACGTGGTGGCCGAGGCAACGCTGTCCGCCAACAGCTTCATCGAGCTCAAGAACGAGTGGGCGTCCAATCGGGGCGGCTCGGTCATGTCTCGCCAGGATTTCTGGTGGTACTTCTGGGTGCAGATGGACCCGGGGATCGCTCAACCAGCTGAGCTCGCCCGCGATCCACGGATTCGGCGGGGGCTGTTGTCCGGGGTAGATCGCGCCGCACTGCGCGAGTTCCTTTTCCCGGGCATCCCCGGCACCAGCGCCGATACGTTCATGCTCGATGCTGACCCGCGCAGATCGGTGGTCGGGGAGCCGTTCAGCCGCTATCCGTACGATCCAGCACGCGCCGCCGCTGAGCTGGCTGACGCCGGCTGGCGAACGGGGGCGGACCGACGATTGATTGGCCTGGACGGAAAGCCAGTCCAGCTGGAGATCCGATCCCCGCAGACGAATCAGCCGGAGTTGGGAGCGGTGGCCGCGGACTGGCGAAAGCTGGGACTGGACGTCAACGAGTGGTTGATGACCACCCAGCAGGCCCGAGACAGCGAATATCAGGCTCACTTCCCTTCCTTCCTGGGCCGGTCGCGCGGGACGGCCGAGTCGATCTTCCCCAACTTCGATGGGCGCACCCATTCCACCGCGGCCAACCGCTGGAACGGTGCCAACCACGGCCATTACGCTAATCCCGAGCTAGATCGACTCATCGACGCGGTCAGTGGGACGCTGGACACGAACCAACAAGCGATGATTCTCAAGCAGATGGCCGACGTCATGGCGACGGATCTGCCCGCCCTGCCGATGTACTTCCGGATCAGCTTTGCGGCGGCGGTTCGCGGCGTGCAGGCGCTGGACGATTACCCGGGCAGCGGGACCACGGGGCCCGGGCTCATGTCTCGCAGCATTCTTCAGTGGGATCGGGAGTAGAACCTACGAGGAGGCCAAGATGGCACCGATTCGTCTCGGCGTGGTGGGCGGCACCGGGCGGCTGCATCAGAGTCCCACCTTGGTCGCCGTCGGCCAGGGCCATTTCGCGCGTCAGGGCCTCGACGTCGAGGTCAGCGATTACTCGGGCGGCGATGCCGGAGTGAAGCTGCTCGGCGCGGACAAGCTCGACGTAGCGGCGGTGGGGCCGGGCCTTTTCTTCTACAAAGAGTGGAGTCCCGAGCGACCCATGGTCATGGTCGCCGATCAGGGCCAGCTCGGACCGGGCCGGGGTGGCGGCGCCATCGTCGCTCGGAAGTCGCTCGTCGATTCGGGCGAGCTGAGCGACTTCGCGTCTCTGCGGGGCCAGCGGGTCGGGCTCTGCTCGCAGCGCGGTAACCACGACTGGCTCACCCTCGCCGCTGCATTGCGGTTGGGGGGCTTGACGTTTGACGACATCGAGATCGTCATTTCCGATTTTGGTGAGCAGCGCCATCGCCATCTGCTCGACGGCTGCGTCGACGTTTCGACAGTGGGACGCCCCAGCTCGCTGGTCGAGGGCCGCGAGGCCGGCGCGTTCGTCGTCTGGAAATGGGCCAACGAGGCGCAGCCGGGCCGCCAGCAGTTCGCGGTCACCTTCAGCCACCAGTTCTGGACCGAGCGACCCGCCGAGGCGCAGCGCTATGTCGTCGGCTATCTGCAGGGCCTCCGCGCCTATTACGATGCCTTTGAGCACGGGCACAACAAGGACGCGGCCATCGACGCGCTCGCTAGAGAATCAGACTACGACCGCGACGTCATCGCCAACGAAATGGTGCCCGCC
>DASXTD010000522.1:0-2321 GCA_036505655.1 Chloroflexota bacterium | reverse complement strand
CTGACCCCCAACCTCCAACCGTGGCCACTCCGGAGTCTGGTGCCAAGAGTCCCCGCACACGGCGCCATCAGCGGAACGGCCAGGATATCTCCGCCTTGAATGACCCAGCTGCGAATACAGCCAAGGAGCCCGCCAACCAGGTGCCCGGCGACGCACCGGCATCGCCAACCCTCCTCGCGAGTAGCACGGCCAATCAACGCATCGACCCTGGGTCCCTGGTTAGCGCCTTTGAGGTCGATCTCGAAGTTTCGGCCGGGGTTGACCACGTTCTGCTCGATGGGAACGGCCACGTGGTGAGCGGCCATCTCGAAGTCTTCGCCGCTCGAAGTGCTGGGCGAACGGTCCGTAGCACCACTGAAACCTACGACGCCGCAGGCCTCCACGCGGCCGCTGTAATCGAGCACGACCAATGTCGCACGGTAGGCCAGGCCGCCTCGAAGCTAGTGGGTCCGGCCGCCTGCCTCGGCGTCGAGGCCGGTAGGTCGAGAACGGCCATCGCCCGGGACATGCAGATTTCGCGATCGTCGGTCTCCCGGTCCGCCGCGGCTACTGCCTTGATGAACCAGCACCCCGACCTATCTCTGAGCAAGAGCCATTTCGAAGCAGTACTTCCCCTAGCCGCGCCCGAGCAACGACGTTTTCTCGAGGCAGCCCAGGAGCGACGCCTTCCGGTGCGCCAGCTCGAGGAGATGATCGCGACCGACCATCCCGAGCGCCGTCGGCAACGGCAGGAAGAAGAGATTTTAGCTGAGTTCATGGAGCGGTCGGGCTTGGCTGAACGCCTGGGCGACCAGTGGAAAACCGACCGCCGGGGTTGCGTGTCGTCAGAACGACAGTTCCTGCGCCTGATCCTGGCCAAGGCTTCATACCTCTTGCCCGTGCCACGTGGCACGGGCAAGGCTGCCTGACCGTGAGCGAGCTCGGCGATCTCGATCTACCCCCTCCCCTTTGGGACATCAGAGGCCTGATCCGGGCACTCCGTCCGTTCGGGCTGAGTCCCCAGGACGTCACTAACCTCTGCAGCATTTGCGTGCCGCAGCGCGGGGCCCGGGGCCTCCAGCGAGCAGTTCTCGCTCTCGCCCAGCTCTATCCCGACGCGCCAGCGGTCGCCCGGTGGCAACGCGCGGTCCGAGCCTGGTCCGAGCGTCGGCCGGACTACCGTGGGCGACTGGTAGACCTGCCCCGGACGCGGGCAGGGCCCGTCACTCGATTCTTGGGCGAAGTTGCCCACCTACTTCCCCGGCCGCTAGCCTGCGCCATTCTGCACCGCCAGCTGCATTTGCTGGTACTGGGACAGCATGCGGATGTGCCCTGCTACCGCCTGTACCTGGCCGCTCGGCATCTCCTAACGGAAAGCCACTGCAGACCCGAGGTCCGCCAGGCCCTACAGGCCGGACGCTGGCTCGACGCTTTCGACTTCATGGACCCGCCCAGCGTCTGTGAGGCGGCCAGTCCTGAACGCCTACCGGGCTGCCTTACGAAACGCGGTGGGAAATCGGAAGGCCTCCGACTACAAAGCGCGAGCAAAGGCCGCCCGCCGCCAAGAACGATCGGCGGCACCCTCGATCGATGGGCCGACCGAGAAGCGACGATCCCTTCGCTCGCTCCTCGAAACCGCTGCATCTAAAGATGACCACCGGGAAGACCACACTGTACACCCTGCGCAGAACGAGCGGCGGGAGCGAGGTTTCCGACGCAGCGGGGGCTTGACTACGAATCGTGCTCAGTCGATTCCACAGGGATTCAGTGACGTCGATCCGCTGCGTTTCATGATCCTCCTCGAACGGCTGGAGCATAGCGATCTTGATGCGCGCACGAAGTGGCAAGCCGGCGTCGCGCTCAAAACGATCTATCTGACTGGGTGGTCACCAGCCTGGTTAGCGGCGCTTGGAACCCGGGATGGGCCCACGGTCAATCTGCGGAACAAAACGGCGGCGATTCCTGGGCGGCTTTATGCACTAGAAGCACGGGCTGACCCGCAAGTGGAGTTGACTATCGGGAACGACCTCGTCCGCATTTTACGATCCGTTCTCGACTTGGATGGCGGTTTCAGGTTCGAACTCAACGGCTCCCTCCAGAAGCTGAGTCCTTCCATCATTCGCACCCTACTGCGCTACTTGAGCGCCGAAGATGCTTGCCCTGCCACCCTGGCCATGTTGCGGGGGGCAATCTGGCACGTGGGCCGCGCATCCGGATGGACCCCGGAGCGGCTAGTGCTCGCGACGGGCAGCTGGGATCCAGCGTTCACCCGTGCGTTCCATTACATAGAGTTGCCCACCTGCCTGAACCTCACTCCGCTTCATGAGGCGATGGCGCGCCGC
>DASXTD010000521.1:0-3331 GCA_036505655.1 Chloroflexota bacterium | reverse complement strand
GCCAACCGAGCAACGGATAGAAGAGGCGTTTTCCCCTGTAGATGGGGTTATCCAGGGCTGCCGAGGTCCCGGGTAGGCGCTGCAGCGGGTCAAAGGCCAGGGTCAAAAACATTTGGCCATCGTTGCCCTGCTTGCCTGTGTAAATGAGCGCCCGGGAGCGTTCTAGTAACGGCGAGATTAGCAGCCGATCGCCGATGCGGTAGAACCCTGTGACGTTTCCGTGAAACTTGTAGGTGAGAAGTAGAATGACAACGACCATCCCCGCGACGAGAGAAATGGCCGAGTAGACGAATGGTGATCTTGGGAATGAGGGCTCAGGCAATCGCTACCTCGCCGACCGGAGCCTTGGCCCTCGCACGATCGCGAACCGGAGTGTGACCTAAGTCTGATGGGCCCTCTGGGATTCGAACCCAGGACCTACGGATTATGAGTCCGCTGCTCTAACCGCCTGAGCTAAGGGCCCGACCGGCGAAAAATCGGTGGCACCGGGCACCTGGCACAACCCCGAAATCCGCGTGATCCCGAATCAGAAGCTCGGCCACTAACCGGGCTACGAGCCCACTCCCTGCGCGGGCGCAATGAGCGCGCGGACAGCATTGGAGAGGTCTTCCACGGTGAACGGCTTCTGCAGGAATCGCTTGGCCATGTCACCCTGGGGGCGTTCGTAGGCCGAGATGTAGAGCACCGCTGGGGGCGAAGGCAGTCGGCCTACCTCTAGCGCAAAGGCATGGCCCCCCATCCCGGGCATGACGAGATCGGTGATCACGAGAGCGATCTTGCGCCTGGTCGTCCGCAGGAGATCGAGGGCCTGCTCACCATCACTTGCCAGCATGACCCGGTAACCTTCCTGGGCCAACGCCCGTTCCATGAAGCTGCGTGCGATCGCCTCGTCATCGACTACCAGGATGTTCTGCGGCATGCTCGGCCTCGGCGGTCGGGCTCAGAAGCGAGCCGGCGGGATTGGCCCTGCGTCCGTTCGGCCAAAAATCGTAGAGGACTTCTCGCTGCGCAATCCTCACAGAGTCTAGGAGGGAGGCCAGATCAAGTAGGCGCGCACTTGGGGTACCCGTCGAGTTACAGAAGGGAGGTTCCTATAGGAACTGTAGCGGGTGATCAGGCCCACGTCCCCGCCTAAGCGGAGGAATCCGCCCAGCGGCAAGGCGGCACCTACGCGGGCGAACGTCGCCAGATGATTGGCCTTGCTGCCGTGCACGCTGTGCAGCCACACGATCCGGCCATCGAATCGAAGTAAGTCCCGCTCATCACGCCGAAACGAGCCCGAGAGTCTGGCGCCCGCGCCGGGGCCGTAGTCGTAATCTCGCCTCCACATCTGTCCGTGGTCGGAGGACATTCCGCCCAGCACTATTCCCTCGGCGTGGAGACCCAGGTTCAGCTGGTTACGTGATCCTAGTTCCCGCCGAAAGAGCAACCCGGCGCTCACGCTCTGGCCGCTGAACTTGAAGGCCGGCGCGTCGTCGTAGTCGTAGTGCTGGAAGACTCCGAATGTCACCTGGCTTCGGGCGGAGCGGCGTAGATCCTGGCGGCCGAGCAGGCCGGTGACGCCAATGTGCGTGATGATCCCGCTGGTTTCCGGACTGAGCTCAAGACGGAACTCGAAGGCATCATAGGGGCGCCTGGCCTGGGTATCGAAGGGGCTGCCGTATACAACCGCGAGCTCGACGAAGGCGTGCTCCGCTCGGCGGCCTACCGCGATCAACGCGGCATCGTCAGGCCGTGACTCGGCCGGACTTTCCCGATCACGAGCTTTTCCATCGAGCAACCCTTGGGTCCAGGCGATCGGACTCAGCGCGAACGCCCCGACCTCACGAGCGAAGTTGCGCCGCCCTTCGCGGTTCGGCCCAAGCAGCGACCTCAACCGAAAGGTCACTTCGCCCAGGGCTGCACCTCCCAGGGTGGTGTTGACGAAGTCGTTGAGAGATGGCCGGACGTTCTCGAGGAAGAGCTCCCAGCTCGCACTCCCGACGGCGACGTAGGGAACCGAGGCCCAGAAGCCATAGCCCGCCGCCCGTGCGGAGTTGAGATAGAAGCTGCCGTGGTAGGGGTGCGCCAGCTGGTTGTCGACGAAGCAGTCGTTGTCCCACACGAAACCGCTACGCAGATTGGCGCTCCACACCCGGGTTCCGACGTTGGCCCAGGGCCACCGTTGCACGTACCAGTTGTAGGCCCAGGTGATCCCATTGGCGGCCGCCACTCCACTCGCCGCACGCCAGAAGCTCGGGCCCACCCTCGGGCCAGCATCAGCACGCTCCTGCGTACCCGCCGACCGAGGACTGAACAGGGAGCAGGTCACCACCAGGAGTGTCGTGATCTTGGATCGATGGAGCCGCATGGACGAATCGACGCATCCGTTCGCTGAGAAACCCACGACCCAGGGCTGCTTCCAATCTGGCGAATGCGCATTCGGAATGCGGTGAGGGCGGCCACGCGAGTCACGATGCAAAGGGTTGCACTACAGGGGCTTACCGGCAGCAGCCGCGGACTACCTATATAAGGAAGAGCAATTGGTGGAGGGGATGGTGAAGCCCGGATGGTTAGTGCTCCAGGGCACGAATCCGTTCATAGAGAGCGATATGCTTTTCCGCCATGGCCATCTGGGTGAACCGTTCGGCCACCCGCTTCCGCCCCGCCTCCCCCATGGTACGGCGCCGACCGCTATCCCGGCTCAGCGTCTCGAGCGCGCGGGCCAACGCATGGACGTCGCGGAGCGGGACCTCCAGTCCTGTCACGTTGGGCACGTTCACCTCGCGCACCGCGCTCGGCAGAGCGGTGGTGATGACCGGCCGTCCCGCGGCCATGGCCTCGAGCACGACCAGACCGAACATCTCCTCGACCGTGACCGATGGGAGCACCAGGAAATCGGCGTCTGCCATCCGGCGCGGCAGATCGTCGTCGGGATACTCGCCGTACCAACGGACCCGGTCGGTGATCGCGAGGGCCTGCGCCAGAGTTCGGAGTCTGGGAGCCTCGGGACCTGAACCTACAATATCGAGCCGCAGCTCCGGCACCTGCTCCAGGGCCCGGAGCAGAATGTCCAATCCTTTATAGGCCACCAGGCGTCCAATGAAGATGGCTCTTGGCGGGGCGCCAGGCGGAGGAGGCGGCACCACCTGCCAACGGGTGTGGTCGATTCCAAATGGAATGACCTCGACCTTGTTCTCGAAGCCCCGCAGCTCGTGGGAGAGCGCGAGGTGCGCCCGGCTGGGGACAACCACCGCGCGAGCCCGTTTGATCACCAGCCGGGTCATCGGACGATAGATGGAGCGCAGAGCATCCGCGTGCTGGGTGACGACGACGGGCGTGTTGCCGGCGC
>DASXTD010000520.1:0-2045 GCA_036505655.1 Chloroflexota bacterium | reverse complement strand
TCGGCGACAACCCGGAGATCCTGGTCGATGAAACGAATGGTGGCCGCATCTGGGCTTCGCGCAATGATGGCCCCCGATGCGACTCCGAGTTCGCTGAAGGTAGGCCCATTCGACGCATAGAAAGCGCCCCGTTGCAGGGCCTGCCTGATCGCCTGGTAACTGAGCCGTCCTACCTTGAGCTGAATCCAGCCGTGGTCGATCGCCTTCGGCTCGTGGGCATCATCGACTGCAACGGCCCAGATTCGATTGGCCCAGCCTTTGGCGTTGAGCACGTCGTGCCAGAGACTAACGTTGCGCGCGGCTCGCAAGTCCGTGTTGGTCGCCCAGTTGTAGATCTCGAATCCGAAATAGCCCTTCAGCGAAGCGAAGTCGGTTGCGCTCCAGCCTACTTGCCAGCCGGGATGATTGAGGACGGCCATCCCACCTTGTGTGGTGATGTGATCCAGGCGAATCTGCGGCATGAGCAGCGGCGAAACAACCTGGGATACCCAGAGAGCCGTGATGTGGCCGGACTCGCTCGTGCTCTCGTACGCGGGTATCACAGCGAAGCTGTCATCTTGTAGGTCGGAGACATCGCTGATCACGTCGTGGTCGGTGATGGCGATGAACGAGTAGCCGCGCCTACGGTACTCGAGCGCAAGTTCCCGAGGCGGGAGCGACGTCCAACCGTCGAACGAGTTGGTCGAGTGCACGTGAATCTGGCCCTTGCGGAAGGTTCCTGGCGTCGCATAGGGGTTGTCGATTGCGAAGGCTGTGCTCCAATCGTCCCGGACCTCGACGCTGATGCTTTCTTCCACGATCTCGTCGCCCAGCCCATGGGCGCGAGCATGAATCTGGTGGAGTCCGGGAGTAGGATCATCCCAGAAGTAGGACCACTGGTTGACCTCGGAGGTGGCTTCCCACTCGGCAGTTCGCCAGGCGCCGTCGAAGTCGAAGGCAACCTCGACCTTGTCAACGACCCCATCGGCCGCATCAATCGCTGTTCCCTTGATCTGGTAGAGATTCCCGTCCGCCAGAACTGAGCCGTGTCGCGGGGTGACGATGTGCAGGCCCACCAGCGAATCCATCGACAAACTAGCAGTGGGCGCCGTGACAGACGAACACCCGGGGACCGCGGCCCCGAGACAAGCAATCAGAGCAACCAGCGGCGCTATGCTGCGAACTCGATTGCCCACTCCGTCTCCCGTTCCGGCAGCGCCGGAAAAACTGGCGGAGAGTGTAGCAGATTTTAAGAAGAAGCTAAGAGCACTCTGTCGAACCGCCGGCGGGACCGGCTTCAGGGTCCGGGAAGACTGCTACAATGGCGCGCTATGGCTGCACCTTCGCACGCTTCGAACTTCGCCAAACCCGAGATCCGGGTCGAGGGCGAGCTAAAGGTCAGAGGCCGCGCCCGGTACGCGGCTGACGTGCAAATGCCAGGCATGCTGTGGGCTGCCTACCTCAAGAGCCCGGTGCCTCACGCCCGTATTGTTTCCATCGACACCTCCATGGCGAAAGCTGTGCAGGGCGTCCACGCGGTGCTCACTCACGAGGACATCGGAGCGCGGCGCCACGGCAAGGTCTTATACGACTGCCCGGTTCTGGCGTACGACCGCGTGCGGTACGTCGGTGACCGCGTCGCCGCGGTGGCTGCCGAGACCATCGAGGCAGCCGAAGAAGCAGTCAATCGAGTCGTCGTCGAGTACGAAGACCTACCCGCTGTTTTCGACGCCGAGGAGGCCCTACGGCCTGACGCGCCGATCCTCCACCCGGACGCCGCGGACTACTTCTACGCCCAGGGCCAGCGGCCGCCGGTGCCTCACCCCAACCTTCAGGGCTATCGGATGGTGGAGAAAGGCGACCAGGCCGCGTTGGCGAAAGCGTTCGCGGAAGCGCACCTGGTGGTCGAGGGCGTATACACGACCGGCCGTCAGCACCAAGGGTACATTGAGCCCCATGCCTGCATGGTCTGGATCGAAGATGACGGCACCGTGCAGGTCGTCTCGACCAACAAGGCTGCTTTTTCGCTACAGCAGCAGCTGTCCCGGGTGACCGGGGTGCCCGCG
>DASXTD010000519.1:0-3362 GCA_036505655.1 Chloroflexota bacterium | reverse complement strand
CTTTCAGACGGTCTGCCGTGTAGTACCAATCGAGGAAAGGAATTGGGAATCCATGAGCACCGTCGATCAGGACCAGATCTAGCCCATTGAGGTCCAGTCGCGGTAGACACTGGTCCGAGCGGTCGATTACGAAAGTGAGTTTGCCTAACGGAATATCGTGCTTTCGACAAAACGTCTTGATGCGGGTCGCTTCCTCTTCAAAAGGGACGACGCACACATGGGTGGCACCCTTGAGAGCGAAAAGCACTGTGCTCACTCCTGCACCCACTTCCAGAGTGTTGAACCCTTCATGGACGTGCGTGTCAATGAAGGAGAGCACACTCTTCGTCAGCTGGAAGGAGTACGGTTGTCCGAAGCCGTCTTCGTGGAATCTAGGCTCAGCTCGCAACAATCCTTCGAGGTTCATGTCTGGCCTCCTGGCCGAACCGGGGCTTCTTCGAATCCGTCCTTTTTGGTGCACCTTGGAGGGAAGCTCAGAGTGAGCGGGCACCGTGATGGGCCGAATCCACCAAGTTCCTGAAGCCGACCGGGACTGCGTCGCGCTACCTTTCGCCCACATCGCCCCACCCCTTCGCTTCCGCGGTCAGTGCTGCGACAAGGACACTGCTGTTTGCAGTCGCTCTTCAAGGCGCCTCAGCGACGCTGCCAGTGACCATCGTTCATTGACAAGACGCACCCCCTCCTCACCGAGTGCCCGGGCGTGGTCGGCATCCTTCAGCAAGTGTCGGATGGCGGCGGCCATTGCATCGGGATCGCCATCCACGAGGAGTCCATTCGTGCCGTCGACGATGGTCTCGCGGATGCCACCCTCCGCTACGGCGATCACCGGCAGTCCACAAGCATTCGCTTCGAGCGGGGCCAGACCGAAGGGCTCGAGGCGGGGAGCATAGAGCATCACGGTGGCACGGTTCAACAGGGCGACAACTTCGGCGTCGCTGATCTGCAACCGGATGTCGAACTGCACCCCCAGCGAGGCGGCAAGCTCTTCCATCGCTCTCCGATATCCGCTGCCGGCGTCATTGGCGATCCACACGAGGGGCGGGCGCGGTTCGCTGAGCCGTGACACGACCTCGATGATGAAGCGAGCGTTTTTCTCGGCTACCAGCGCCCCCATGCTCACGACGAACGGCTCGCGCGCGCGTCCTTGGTGGACGAACTTCGCCGTATCGATGCCGAGATAGCACACGCCCGACTCGAGTCCATAGGCGCGAAGGAGGCTCTCACGACTGAAGAAGGAGTTCACCAGGATCTGGTCGTACGCCCGGGCATTCTCTATTTCTTCACGGGCCTGGACCCGCGGGCCCTGGAGGCGCACGATATCTCTGAGCAATCGGTAGACGGTTAGTGGCGTGGACCGCACGGGCGCTGGGCGCGCAAGCCAAGGCAGCTGGGGGAGGGCTTCGTACAGCCATCGAAACGGCTCGGGAAGATAGAGCACCTTGGGCGCTCGGGTAAAACGGGCGATCGGCGTCACCCGGAGGAACCGGCAGGCCCCTGCAAAAAGCACGTCAAATCCGCCGTCGTTGATCTGCCCGGCGCATGCCCTGCAGTGCTTCTCCATCGCGCGGAGATGCTCCACCACCTCGCGGTAGGGCCCGACAATACTGTTCCACAGGCCGCGGTCATCGAACGACGCCCAGTCCAGAGGCAGCACGTGCTCTGGGATGAGATCGCCGAGGGGCAGGTACGTCTGATCGGCGGTCGGCGGGCACCACGATTCCACCACGTGCCCTTGGGCAAGCAATCCCCGGACGTGATCATGCAGAGCGCGCTTTGCCCCGCCGCTGGGCAAGTTGTGCCAGATCGCAATTCTCATGTGTCGGGCCCGATAGGATGACCTTCCATCTACGTGGCCGAATCAAGAGGGCTCAGCTCGTCGCGGACTGCTTCGAGATATCCATGGCCGAATCGCAGGTCCGGCTCCAGGTGGTTGCCCTCGGCCCATTCATTCCAGGACTTGATGAATACGAGACGCCGTTCCGCTGGATACCTCTCGACTCGGCTCACCGCCTGGCGCAGGTGCTCTCTGAACAGCGCCGGCGTGGAGCCGTGAAGAACGAGGCCATTGCCGCCCGAGCGGGGCGTGTTGTCCCAGTTGGGAATCACCGCCGGGTAGGTGACGCGGTCAGATGGAATCTCGTCCAGCAGTTGGTCCAGGACGTCCGCGTACCGGTAAACGGTCGGGCGCCCGAGAAGCCGTCGCCGGTACCAGGCGAGCCGATCGCGGGGCCGCCACCAGGGGGCCCAGCCCCGGAGCTCGGGAAGCGCAGTCGTCACGGAGGCATCGAAACCATGGTTGTGCGGGACCCACGCCGCGCCTGCCTCCCCGACCAGGAAGAGACCTTTGAAGCCGGCGCGATGGGCAAGCTCACGCCAGAGATCGGAAAACTGCCTCGGGCTCGGCAAATCATAAGGCCGGTAGACGCAGAACAACGGTTTCCCTTCCACCTGAACGTACCGATCATCCATGAACGCAGGCAGAAGGGCGTGGAAATGGGCCTCGTAGTCATGCGCACCCGGATAGGTTTGCTCAATCAGGATGCGGTCTGGTGCCCCGTGCCAGATACCCGTCCACGTTTGATTTGCCCACGCGAGGCAGAAGGGAAAGTTCGGCTCCCCGCTCTTCAGCACCTCGTTGAACGGACGCTCGAGTATACGACGCCCCGCGAACCAGTAGTGCCAGTAGCAGAAGGCCTCGATCCCGTAGTGTCGTGCCAGCTCCGCTTGAGCGGCCCGCGTTTCCGGAACCCTGAGATCGTAGAAGCCCAGGTCTGCCGGTACTAACGGCTGGTAGTGTCCCCGAAAGAGCGGCTTGGCCTTGGCGACATTGCTCCACTCCGTGAAGCCCTTCCCCCACCACTCGTCGTTCTCGGGGATAGGGTGGAACTGTGGCAGGTAGAACGCGATAGCCCTTGCACGTTTGGATGATGTTCCGACCACCGCCATCTCGGACTGACCTCGAATTGGACCCGTGACTATGCTCTCCCTCTATGTGCCACAGAAAGTCAGCCCGGCGCGGCAGCCGACACGGACGAAGTCAAAAGCCTCGCGGCGGCGAAGAAATCTCGCGCCCAAGCTCCCCTGGTCGAATGCTCCCCCATCGTACAGTGACCGCGCTCTCCGAACACAGGAAACCTGAGAAGGGGGGCCATGGAGGGACGCGAGATTGGGGAGAACCATCAACGTCACATCGACCGGCTCGCACGGTAATCTTGACGTGTTCCCCGAGGACAGGGCACTATCGGACCTGGGTGAAACTGCATTTTTGCCCCCTTTATGAAGCCGATTTCCAAGGGGGCAAGGGGGTCGAATAAGTGGGCTTGCGGCCTCTGTCGGGAACTGTAGTGGGTTTCGTGCGTGTC
>DASXTD010000518.1:0-6757 GCA_036505655.1 Chloroflexota bacterium | reverse complement strand
GCCCGCGTACACGTCTACCTGAAGCCCATCGTCAACGACCCTCAGGGCGAGGCCATCCTGGGCGGCCTGAAAACGCTCGGCTTCGCATCCGTCAGCCAGGTCAGAGCCGGCAAGTATCTCGAGGTTCACCTGGAGTCCGCTAGCGCCACCGACGCGCAGCGCCTGGCTGAAGACATGTGCCGCAGGCTCCTAGCCAACCCTGTCCTGGAGGACTTCCGCATCTCCGTCGAAGAGCTCACCTAGACTCCCAGTTGACGCCCGCCCGGACTCATCGTCAGTGGCCCGTCCCAGTGTCGCCGCCGTTCATGCACATAAGCTGGCACGAGCTGCTGTTCGTACATTGGCCGCTCCCGCCCGAGGTGTTGGCGAGCGTCGTGCCCGCCAGTCTCCCGGTCGATACGTTCGACGGGCACGCTTGGCTTGGAATCGTCCCCTTCCGGATGACGAACGTTGGCCCACGCAGCGTCCCAACCCTGCCCTGGCTGTCCGCCTTTCCCGAGCTAAACGTGCGGACGTACGTAACGGTGGGGGGCAAGCCCGGCGTCTTTTTCTTCAGCCTGGACGCTGCGCGAGCGCTCGCCGTCATAGGCGCGCGGATCGCTTTTCACCTGCCCTACTTCCACGCCCGCATGAGCCTAAGGCGGGCAGATGGCTGGATCGACTACGCCACGCAGCGGGTGCGGCGAGACCGCAAGGCGGCGACATTCGTGGGCCGCTACCGGCCTACGGGAGCAACCTTCGAATCGGGAGAGGGCTCGCTGGAATCGTTCCTCACCAATCGTTATTGTCTATACGCGGTCGATCTCCGGGGCCGAGTATTCCGCTCCGAAATCGACCATGCGCCCTGGGCGCTCCAGCCCGCCGAGCTCAGCATCGAGGCGAACACCATGACGCGCTGGCTAGGGCTCTACCTGCCCACGTCACCGCCGCTCCTGCATTACTCCGAGCGACAAGACGTAGTCGTTTGGCTGCCGGAGCGAGTTGTCTAGCTTCGAGTCACCACGGGTGGGCGGCCGCGGGCGCGCTGCTCGGCTATTGTCACGTCCAAACTGGTGTCGATCATTGCGTGGTCGGGGTCGCGGATGACGCCCTTCGGATCGATCCCTTCGGCGACGTTGGCAATCTCGCGCTTCATCATCTCGCGCAGCATCACGACGCCTCGGTCTGACGTCGCCAGGCGCTCGACGCCGCGATTCGCGATGGGGCCCTGCGTCTCCCACACCATGTAGTCCTGCGCGTCGACCCGATCCATTCGGTAGCGCGCAAATGGGTGCGATGCACTAGCCGGCGTCTTGTACGAGTCCAAGTACTCGTGCGGCGGATTTTCAGGCTGGTCGTGCTCCTTGCCTTCCGGATCGGGCTGGAAGCCGACATACCAGACACAGGTGTGGGTGTCGTCGATGGGGACGCGAATGTGAGTCCCGGTGTTGACCCGCAGGACATTGGGGAAGATCAACGGATGCTCTTCGGGAACCTCGCCCTCGTAAACGCGGGTCTTCATGATCCCGTACTCGCACTCGTAGAATCCGAACTCTTTGACTTCGTCGGTGAACCCGCGCGTAGTGCTGACCGGCCTCCGGCTCCCGGAGGTGTCCTGGTGCAGGATCTGGAGGTGTGCGGAATCCACCGAGTTCTCCATAGCCTGGAACCAGTTGCAGTCCAGAGTTGGACGGCGGTGAATGGTGCGCGTGCCATCCGTGCGCACCCAGACGTCAAAGTGCGGAATGACCGGCGCCGGGAGAGGACCTAGGTAGGCCCAGTAGAAGCCGATGAACTTCTGTACTGGATAGGCCTTGTGCTTGATCGTGAGATAGAGCTTGCTGTCAGGCGGCTCGGCGGGCGTCTCGAGGCAGTTGCCCTGCGTGTCATAGAGCCAGCCATGATATGCGCAGGCGATTCCGCGCTCTTCAACTCGGCCATAGAGGAGCGAGGCGCCGCGATGTGGGCAATGATCGCCGACCAGTCCCATATTGCCGCTCTTGTCGCGGAACAGGACCAAGTCCTCGCCTAGGATGCGAACGAAGTGAGTCGGGTTTTCTTCGGTCAGCTCGGCGGCAAACGCCACCGGGTACCAGTAGCGGCGGAGGAGATCGCCCGCTGGCGTGCCGGGCCCGATTCGCGTCACCAGTTCATTTTCGGCTTCTGACAGCATATGATTCTCCCTTCGGTCGGGGTTCAGACTGATGTTACACTCCGGACGATTCAGGCGAGCTATTAACGGCCGGTCTCTTGCAATGGACCTCGTCGACTAGGTCTCGAGGCCGCTCCGCTCGCTAATCGGAGGGACCACGGTGAACAAGGAAGAAAGCGACCTTCTCTGTCAGACCGGCCCGGATGCGCCCATGGGCCAGATGATGCGGCGTTACTGGATTCCTGCGATGCTCTCTGAAGAGCTGCCCGAGCCGGCAGGTGCGCCGATGCGGGTGCGGCTGCTGGGAGAAGACCTGGTCGCCTTCCGAGACAGCGCGGGGCGAGTCGGCCTGCTGGACGAGCCCTGCTCCCACCGCTGCACCTCGCTCGCCTACGCCCGCGGCGAGGAAGGCGGCTTGCGCTGCATTTACCACGGCTGGCTCTACGACGTTGAGGGCAACATCCTGGAAACACCCGCCGAGCCCCCACAAAGCATGATGCGCCATCACGTCAAGCACCGCGCCTACCCGGTGCGCGAGATGGGGGACGTGATCTGGGCGTACATGGGCCCCAAAGACAAGATGCCCATCATCCCCGTGTGGGAGTGGATGCAGGTCCCAGCCGAGCAGCGACGCGTGAACAAGACCTTCCAGGAGTGCAACTGGGCTCAGGCACTCGAAGGTGACATCGATTCTGCTCATTCCGACTATTTGCACTCATCTGACATCCGAGGGCGACCGAAGGATCACGCACCCCGGTTTGAAACTGAGGATACGGAGTACGGCTTCCGCTACGCCGCCATTCGGATGCCCGATGCAGGCGCCGATCAGACTCAATATGTCCGGATTACGCTCTTCGTCGCCCCGTTCTTCGCGCTGATTCCACCGCAGCGACGCGGAGTCTCGGGTTGGGGCGGCGACGAGTACGAGATGGTTAACTGCCATGCCTACGTGCCGGTCGATAACGAAAACCACCAGTATTTCAGCTTTAACCTGAATCGGCGAGGTCCCGTCGGTGACCGTTCTCTTGATGCTGGCGTACTGGCCAACGGCTATCGTGCGCCTGGCAACCGCCGCAACATGCACCTCCAGGATCGAGCTGCCATGAAGGACGGCAACTGGTCGGGCGTCCAGGGCATTCGCGCCCAGGACCGCGTGGTGACGGAGGGCATGGGACCCATCACTCCGCGCTGGAAGGAGCACCTGGGCACGAGCGATACCGCGGTGCTCCATTTCCGACAGCGCATGCTTGAAGCCGTGCGGGCCTTCGTGGATGGCGCTGAGCCACCCAGCCTCGGCCCGCGGTTCTCCAAAGGCCAACTGCACAGCGACGAGAAGGTGGTGCCCGTTGACTGGCCCTGGCAATCCGTTCTCGACGGCGAGCCTCGGGAGCCAGCCGCCGTCTAAAAAGTGCGGAGTGCTACGTGCTAAGTGCTCGGTGCTGAGAGGCAGTCTTTAGCGCGCAACGGCGAGTCATTCAGGCCCTTTACGTCAGCACTCGCTCCGCAGCACCCGTTCCTCAGCGCTCACGTGAGCTCCCATTGGTAGATATTCCAGCTCATGTTTCCCTCTGGGGGCACCAGGCTGATGCCTTTGATCTCGGACACATAGACCCAAGGCTGCGGTCGGATGAACAGCGTGATGGCCGCCACGTCCTCGGTGAAGATCTTGACCAACTGACTGAGCTGGGTCTCCCGATCACTCTGCGCGATGGTCCCGCTGAAGGTCTCGACCAGGCGATCGTATTCAGGGTTAGTCCAGCCGCTGCGATTGCCGCCACTCCATCTATTCTCAGCGGTAGGAATAGCGAGCTTGGTCAAGCCCAGCAGAGCCGACTCACAGCAGTTCTGGCTGTTGGTGTACATGCCCGGGAAGGTGGCGCGGGCCTGCGCGTCTTGCGCCTGAGCGGCCGGTAAAACCGCCTGGTGGGCGTCAAACCCGGCTCGACGCCAACCATCGGCCAGAACTTGGATTTCGCTCTCGTTGTCCGACGCCTGGTTGGTCTTGACCTCGAAGCTGAACGGGCCCTCGGCGGGGCTCGCATATACGCCGTCGGGGCCTTTGCTGAAGCCGCCTTGCTGCATCAACTGCTCGGATTGGCGGAGGTCGAACGGGTAAGCCGCGGCCCCTCGAATCGCAGCGGGGCCCCAGATAGACGTGGGCGCCACCGGGCTGTCCGACAAGATGCCCTCACCAAAGTAGAGGGAATCGTTCAATAGGGCTCGATCGGCGGCGTAGGCCAGGGCCTTGCGCACCATCGGATTCTTGAGCGCAGCCGGAGTGACCAGGTCGGGTCGGTATTGGAAGAACCCGGCCCGCCACTGGTTGGGGTGCGAGAAGACGCCGCCCTTCCCTTGCGCCATCCACTGCTGGTCCTTGAGCACACCTACTTCGGGCAATCCGACCGAGGTTCCGTCAGTCAGCTGCACATCTCCAGACAGGATGTTGGCCAGCGCAGTGCGGGCATCGCCGATGAAGTTCAGCTTGACGCGTTGGATCTTGGGTGCGCCCAGGAGGTGTTGGGGGAAGGCGACTCCTTCGATAAAGGCCCCTGGCTCCCATTGCTCCAGCTTATAGGGACCGAGCCCAACGTACTCGCGAGTGAAGAAGGGATGGTTGAGGAAGGCTTCGATCTGGTCCGGCTCGAAAGCGGATTCCAGGATGTGGCGGGGAAGGGGCGGAAATTCAGTCTGCAGTCCGCCGGTGGCGAAGCTCGTATCGGGATAGGACCGCTTCCAGCGGACCACGAGCGTGGTGGGATCCTTAGCCACCACCTCCTGGATGGCGTTGTAGGGTGCCAGGTTCGCATTGCCCATGGTCGGAGCGGTATAGACGCGCCATCCGAACACGAAATCTTCGGCCGTAAAGGGAGCGCCATCGTGCCAGGTCACGTTCGACTGCAGTGGGTAGATCGTCTCCATCGTCCCGTCCGGAGCAATCTTCCAGCTGTCCGTGTTGAGCTGAGGAACGCTCTTGGCCAGATAGGGGACGACGCGGCCTTGATTGTCCAGCATCGCCATCTGGGCGTTGAACATGCGGCTAGGCAAGTACAGACCCACCCCCGCTGAGCGGAACGGCCGAGTCACCGTCGACGCCGGCTCAACTCTAATCGCGACGGTGAGCGTTCGGTTCGAACTCGGAGACGACTGGGGCGCTTGCTCTCCGCTCGTTGTGGCGGGGGCAGCAGCTGGCGCGCAGGCCGCGACCAGTGCTCCCAGCAGCCCAATCACGGCCACTCGTGCAAGCATCGTTGCTGATTTCATGCTGCTCGCCCCCATTTCCCCGCCCCTTAGCCTTCGACGATTACGCGATGGTAGTGCTTCTTACCCGCCCGAAGCAGAAGAGCGCCATCCTCTAGGTCATCGAGGCGCATCTCCGCGCCTGGTTCGGCTCGACGACCGTTGACGTACGCGCCGCCCTGGCGAATGAGATCTCGGGCGGCTCGTTTCGACTGAGCCAGGCCGGTTTCGACTAGCAAGTCGGCGAGATCGAGTCCACCTTGGAGGCGAGACTTCGGCGTTGTGGTCGTAGGAGCACCCTCCACATCGCCGCCGGCGCCGAACAGCGCGCGGCTGGCATCGCGAGCTTCAACAGCGGCCTTGTCGCCGTGTGTGATCCTGGTCGCTTCGTAGGCGAGCACTTCTTTCGCCGTCCGCGACTCCGCGCCCTCGAGGCCTCCCAGTCGCCGCACGTCATCCATGGGCAGGAAGGTAAAGAAGCCCAGGAACCGCTCCACGTCGAGGTCCGGAATATTGATCCAGTATTGATAGAAGTCGTAGGGGGAGGTGCGCAGCGGGTCCAGCCAAACCGCGTTCCCGGCCGTCTTGCCCATCTTCTCACCCGTGGACGTGGTGAGCAGTGGCGTAACCAGCGCGTAGGCCTCGCCGCTCGCCACTCGGCGGATCAGATCGACGCCGGCCAGGATGTTGAACCACTGGTCGTTCCCGCCCACCTGCAGGCTACAGCCATGCTCGCGGAACAAGTGCAGGAAGTCGTAGGCCTGGAGCAGGGCGTAGTTGAGCTCGATGAAGTTGAGGCCGGTATCCAGCCGCTCGCGGTAGGTGCTGTGCTGAAGCAGTTGGTTGACGCTGAAGTGGCGGCCGACATCGCGCAGGAACTCCAGATAGCCGAGCGGCCTCAGCCAGTCGGCGTTGTTCAGCATGAGGGCTTTGCCTTCATTGAAGTCGAGGTAGCGGGCCACCTGGCTGCGCTGTCCGGCCAGGTTAACTTCGATGTCCGCCTCGGACAGCATCTGCCGCATCTCGGTCTTGCCGGTCGGGTCGCCAATCAGGCCGGTTCCACCGCCCACCACCACGATTGGTCGATGACCTGCGCGCTGCAGGTGCGCCAGGAGCATCAACGAAACCAGATGCCCTGCGGTGAGACTGGAGGCGGTGGGGTCTGTCCCCCAGTAGAACGTTACCGGGCCGGAGGCGAATGCCTCGCGCAGCCCCATTTCGTCCGATACGTCCTGCACGAAGCCGCGCTCGCGGAGCAGATCAATCGCATCAAGCATTCAGTGTCCCAGCCGTCCATGTGTTCTCAACAATTATCGGGCCTTCCGGAAGGCTTCCATGAGTTCATCCCGACTGACCCCTACCTGGGTACAGATCGTGCGCAGCGTGCCA
>DASXTD010000517.1:0-4899 GCA_036505655.1 Chloroflexota bacterium | reverse complement strand
CCGTAGAAGACCACCGGCTCCCGGATGGGCTGTCCACCCAGAAGGAGAACCTCAAGCACCGGTGACCGGCTGTCCTGTTGCGCGCTTGCTTGAACGCTGAGCGCGTCGCCCTTCCCCAACACGGCCAGCTGACCCTCTGAGATCGGCTGCGCCTCAGGTCCCACCGAACCGTTCCCGCTCATGACGTAGACGAGCGCGTTGAAATCGGGCCGCCACGGAACCTGCAGCAGGGCACCGGGGCTTACTGTCGCATGCACGTAGGTAATCGGCGTCCACGTTTTACCTGGACCCTCATGCCCAGCCAGCTCGCCGGCGATGATGCGTACCAGCGCACCGCCATCATCCGAAGTGAGCAGCGCTACTTGCTTGGCCTCGATGTCCTGGTAGCGCGGCGGAGTCCATTTCAGGCTCGCGGGCAGGTTCACCCACAGCTGGCTTCCGTTGAAGAGCCCGCCCTTTGCGATGAGATCCTCGGGTGGCATCTCGTCGTGCAGGATGCCCGAACCGGCGGTCATCCACTGAGTAGCGCCGTCAGTGATCAGTCCACCTCCGCCGGTGGAGTCGTGATGTTCGACTGCCCCGTCGATGATGTAAGTCACGGTCTCGAAGCCGCGGTGGGGGTGCCAGGGAGCCCCTTTGGCCTCACCGGGCGCGTACTCGATGGCGCCGATATGGTCCAAGAGCAAGAACGGGTCCGAGACTTCAGGTGGAATCTGGCCGGGGAAGGGTCGGCGCACCGGGAAACCGGCCCCCTCCAGCGTCTTTTGGGCGGTGGCCACCCATTCGACCGGTCGCATGACCGATCGGGCCGGGTCCGGCCGCGGAATACGCGGCAGAACGAGCAAGTTTTCAACGGTAATCGCTGGCATTCGAGCCTCCTGATCATGAGTTCGCTTCAGCGAGACTCATTACTTGCATATTAATAGTATTGGTCGAATACCGCAAGGGGCGGCGGGTTACGGGCGGCCCTCACCCCACCCTCTCCCGCTGCGGCAGGCGAGGGAGAGCGTCCAGTTTGTGCATAATCGCTCCATGCACCGGCGCGAATTCCTCCGCTTGACGGGAACCGGTCTGGCTGCCCTGGCCCTCCACCCGTCCCTGGTGGCCGCGCGGCCGACTGCTTTGATCGGCGGGCAGCTGGCATTGGTCACGACCGACACGCTCAACGTGCGGGGCGGGCCCGGCACGTACCAGCCCCTGGTGGGACGTCTCACTCAGGGCACCGCCGTGGACCTCCTGGCCCCCAACGGCGCCTGGTGGCGCGTGGCCGGCGACCAGCTCGTTGGCTATGTGGACGGCGCCTACCTGGAGCCGACGGGCGACCCCGTTGCGAGCGGTGTGTTCGACCTCGATCTCACCCTGCCGTACTCCCGACAGTTGACCGACGTATGGTGCGACCCTGCCGACCTGGAGATGTGGCTGGGCTACCATGGCCGCACCGACAACGCCGCCAGCTATGCCCGCCAGCAAGCCATCTGGAATTGGGAGATCGGCCACAACGCCGGCTTTACCCAGGATGAGTGGAATTGCTCACCGTTCGCGGTCGCCTCAGCGGCCCACCAATGGATGCCAGATCTGGGATTCGAGCACTTCGTCTACGATGACCCGATGGACGGCACCCGCATGATGGCGTGGCTGCTAGCCAATCCCGATTATCAGGAGCCATCGATTGCGCTCATCTGGAAAGGCGCGCACTATATCGTCATTCGGGGCGTGCGGGCCATCGGTGATCCCGCAACTGACCCACTGGGCGCTCAGATCCTCGGCTTTTATATCGCCGATCCGAACCGGGCCGATCGCTCCTGGATGGGCGAGGATCGCTTCCTCCCTTTGGATGCCTGGCTGGGGAGCGTATTCACGCCCACCAGCTATCTGACCGCGCACACAGGAATCCCGGGGGATGTCTGGCAAGGGAAATTCGTGGCCATCCAGCGAACGCTATCCGTAGATGGCCCCACCTTGAGCGGTACCACTGGAGCCACTCCGACCAACTACGCCTGACTTAGGCAATCAATCCGCCGGCATGATGCCGCCGCAGGAAGGGAACCGGCGAAAAGTGACGCTGCGTTTCCACCTGCACCCCGTCGGGTTCCGCTACGCGTCCGAGCTCGGCCAACTGGTCGTCGAGCCAATCGTCCACCGTGCTGCCGGTAATCTGAGCGCGCAAGCCGTCCGCGCGGCGCTGGCGCTCGGTAGGTCCCATATCGATCGCTAGCTCCATGGCATCGGTCATGGAGGTGAGACTCTTCGGGTCGATGGTCAATGCCGAAGACTGGAGCTCGTGCCAGGCCCCACTGGCCGACGACAGGATCAAGACCCCCCTCCGCTGGTTGAGCAGAGGGCCTTCCTTGGCGATGAAGTTCATGCCATCAGCCAGGGTGGGCACCAGGAGCGCATCGTAGTCGATGAGCAGTTGCCGCTCCAACCCGGGGTCCTCCCGCACATTGACCTCGATCGGTTGCCAACTGGAATTCCCGAACCGAGCATTAACGAGCTGGACGGTCGAGAGGATCGTCCGTTTCTCGTCCTGATACTCCGGAAGGTCCGCCCGTGAAAGAGGAAGGTAGGCGACCAAACGCGCGTGCTCGCGAAAGTCCGGGCGCCGCTCCAGCAGAAGACCAAATGCACGCAGAGCGGCGGGCGTGTTTTCGCGCGGGTCTAGCTCGCCCACTTGCACGAAGTTACACATGTCGGACTTCAGTGGCGCAACCTTACTAATAGTCGGCTTGGCTGCGCTGTCCTGGACACTAGGCTGCTCGACGGTCATCGGGAAGACACGCACCAGCGGATGCAGCGGATCCTCTGTTGTATCGTTTTCCAGGTCGAGCCCATACGCGTCGCACGTAGCGGTGAATCGCTCCGCATCGTCCTCGGTCTGGAAGCCCACCACATCGGCTCCCATGAGGCCCGCCAGGATCTCGCGCATGATCGGGTTCGGCAGCAGGCTCCAAGCGTGCGGCCGCGCCCACGGAATGTGGACAAAATGAGCGATACGAGCGTTGGGGATCGCCTCTCGAATCAGCCTGGGCACCAGATAGAGGTGGTAGTCCTGCACCAGGATGACGGGTTCCGAGGCGCCCCGGGCTGCCGCCACCACCGCATCGGCCATGGCCTCGTTGACAGGACGGTACCCTCTCGACCATGTCTTCCAGATCGCATCCTCAGCGTAAGGCCACATCAGCCGTTCTTCCATACCGTGCTGCAGCAGCCACAGGAGTGGATTGGCAAACGCCCGCCGATGGAGCTGGAGGGCGGCCGGCGGCAGCTCAGCGAGAAGCACCTGGCTGTTACCCATCGGCCACGATCGCGTGGACGCGGCGGCCGCGGGATCGTCGTCTCCAATCGCCGCCGCGATCCAGGTCAGGCGATGGGAGCGGCCCAGGGCACTCATAGCGCGGCTCAGACTACCTCCCGCGGGGACCGCCTGGAGTTCGCCCCGGGTGTCGCGCTGGAAGGCGAATGGACCGCGCAAGCTGACCACAAAGATCGACTGCTCTTGCGCTGGCGGCTCGTGCTTCATGTCCATGTTCCTTATCTCGCCCAATTCTCAAGCGAGACAGTGAGACCTACATGAAGGATAGGTGAGAATCTAGTGAGACGGGCCCCTTTTTGTGTGTCGATTTGGTCACAGCCGCTCACGATAAAATTGCAAGGACGCTTTGACACAAGGCGGCGGAGGCAGGATTCAAGTTGGCCATCGACTTTGTGAGCAATCAAGAAATCATCGTGGCGGCTCGCCGCAAGCTCGAGCAGGGACCCTGGGACTATCTGGTCGGCGGCTCCGAGTCCGAGACCACCATGCGGCGAAACCGGCTGGGCTTCGATCGCCTGGCCTTCCGACCCCGCGTCCTGCGCGACGTTTCCCAGCTCGATGCCTCAGCTTTGTTTCTCGGCCATCAGCTCCGCGTCCCCGTCATGCTGGCCCCCATCGGAGGGCTGCAGACCTTTGACCCGGCGGGCGCCGTGGCTTCCGCCTGGGCCTCTGAGAAGTTCGGCACCGTGCCCGTCATCAGCTCGGTAACCCAACCCGCCCTCGAGGAGACGGCGGCGGCGACTGGCAGCCCGAAGATCTTTCAGCTCTATGTCGATGGCGATTGGGATTGGATAAAGGCGATGCTAACGCGGGTGAAGCAAGCCGAATACGTAGGCCTCTGCCTCACTGTGGACACCGCCATGTATAGCCGCCGCGAACGTCCGATGCTGGACCGCTATAACGCTCGTCAGGGCCGCACCCCGACGGACCAACGATGGCGCGCATCGATCACCTGGGAGCTGATGGACCGAATCAAAGACTTCGCAGGACTGCCCTTCCTGGTTAAAGGGATCGCCACCGCGGAAGATGCCGCGCTGGCCGTAGAACATGGAGTTGAGGTGATCTGGGTGTCCAACCATGGCGGCCGGCAGCTCGACCATGGGCGCGGCACGATCGAGGTGCTGCCGGAGATCGTGCAGGCGATCGGCGGCAGGGCTCAAGTCGTGCTCGATGGCGGTATCCAGCGCGGCAGCGACGTGCTGAAGGCGCTGGCTCTGGGCGCCAATGCGGTCGCCATTGGTAAGCTACAGGGCTGGGGCCTGGCCGCGGCCGGCGTGGACGGGCTCGTTCGAGTGCTAGAGCTCCTCGAGGAGGAGATCCAGATCGCGATGGCATTGCTGGGCGTGACCCGGCTCGATCAGCTCGATAGCAGTTATCTCTGCGCAGCCGAGCCCGTCACCTTCCCCCATGAGATGAGCGCATTCGTCAACCTGCCCGAGAGCCAGGTCCGCTAAGGGAGCCAAGCGGACGCCGCGCGTCGTGTTCACGCAAATTGATATCGGAGCATCTACCGCCGATCTACGTCGTCCCCGTCGCCCGTCCCTAAGGTCAACCCACCCGCGAGACGACTTTCTGGTTGATAGCTT
>DASXTD010000516.1:0-3815 GCA_036505655.1 Chloroflexota bacterium | reverse complement strand
GCCGCCACCCCGATGCAAGGGCCCATGATGGCGCTGATTTGGGGAATCACGCCGCTGGCCACGCTATTGGAGTAGAAGATCTTGCCTATGGCTCGGGTGATGTCCAGCCCTTCCTGGATACGGGCGCCTACGGAGTCGAACAAACCGATGACGGGTGCACCAACCTTGGCGGCGGTATCGATCGTATAAGAGATCTTCTCGCCGTGAGCCTGCCCTACTGCGCCCTGCAAAACCGTGCGGTCCTGGGCGTACACGAACACCAGCCGTCCCTCAATGGTCCCGTATCCGGTCACCACGCCGTCGGTGGGCCTGCGGCGCTCAGCCATGCCGAAGTCGGTGACCTGCGTCTCCGCGAGCATGAAATCTTCGACGAACGACCCCGGATCAAGCAGGCGCTCGATGCGCTCCCGGGCGGTGAGCTTGCCCTCGCTGTGTTGCCGCTCGACCGCGGCCGGCTCGCCCCCCAGCACCGCAGCTTCGAGCGCGCGCAGCTTCGTTTCCAGTTCTTCTTTTGACTTCGCCATTGCTTACTCGATGTTGGCCAGGAGGGTATCCGGGGTGACTGAATCGCCGGGCGCGACCTCGATTGAGGTCAGCGTGCCCGTGGCCGAGGCGACGATTTCGATCTCCATCTTCATTGCTTCCATGACCAGAATCGGATCGTCTTCCTCGACGTGGTCGCCCACGTTAGCGACCAGTCTCACGATCTTGCCAACCATGGGAGCCGTGACGGGTGTGGCCACTATTACCTCGTCAGGTAGTTGATTGCCTACGGCAAGCCGCGCCGACTATACCATGGTAGTCAGGTCCTCCCGTCCGGAGCCAACCGCTTGCTCTTTGCTAAGATCTCCTGGTCGCACCGGCCCAAAATCGCACGCTTGGATCGCACGCACATGGATGGTGCCCCCTTCGGTCTTGAGTTCGAGCGCGAAGATGACGGGCGCTGGATCGCTGAAATTGTCAGCCTGCCGGGCGTGCTGGCTTACGGATTAACCCAAGACGAGGCGATAGCCAAAGCCAAGGCCCTCGCCCTCCGGGTCATCGCCGATCGGATTGAGCACGGCGAGGCAGTCCCTGAGATCGACGGACTCTTCAGCGCAGCTTGAGTCGTTGGCCGAGCACCCGAGCCAGCCGCGTTTTCGCAGCCCTTTTGCGAATAGGCTGGGAGATCAAACGTACGTCGAACTCTCATCGAGTTTAGGCGAAAGCAGGATGGCCTGACTACGTCTTCGCGTTTCACGACTCGGAGGAAATAGGTCCCAGAATGCTAGCTCGGATTGGGAAGCGCACGGGCCTGGCTCCGCGAGATCTCTAGCGCCCTGTCCCTGGTCCACTGCGTTCGGGGGCCCTGAGGAGCAGCGATACGTTGTGGCCGCCGAAGCCAAAGGCGTTGGTAAGGACGTTGGTTAAGGCTCCCTGTCGGGCCGCCTTGGTAACTACATTCAGCGAGCAATCCGGATCTAGCTCCTCAAGGTTGCGGGTAAGGGGAATCAAGCCCGCTCTAAGCGCCATGATCGACGCGACCGCCTGGACGGCGCCGGCTGCTCCGAGCAGATGCCCGAGCGATGACTTGATAGCCGTCACCAGTACTGTGGTGGCGTGCTCGCCAAGCGCCAGGCCGAACGCCACGGCCTCGGCGCGATCTCCGGCCTGGGTGCTGGTCGCGTGGGCGAACACCGCATCGACCTCGGCGGGCTCCAACCCAGCCTGAGCGATGGCCAGCGACATGGCGCGGGCGGCGTGCCGGCCGGTGGGATCGGGGCGGGTGACGTGCACTGCGTCTGTGGTAGCGCCGTAGCCGACCAACTGGGCCAGGATGGGGGCGTGGCGCGCTTGGGCGTGCTCGAGCTCCTCGAGAAGAAGCACGCCGGCGCCTTCGCCTAGGACGAAACCATCGCGATTGAGATCGAAGGGACGGCTGGCCTCCTCGGGCGCATCATTGCGCCGGGAGAGCGCGCCGGAAGCATCATCGCCCGCCACCGTGAGCGGAGTGATGCAGGCCTCGGCGCCCCCGCATAGCATCACATCCGCGTCGCCGCGCCGGATGATAGCCGCAGCCTCGCCGATGGCCTGCGCGCCGGTGGCGCAAGCCGAGCCGAGGGTGAAGCTGGGCCCGTGCAGCCCGAAATAGATAGCCGTTTGAGCGCTCGCCATGTTGGCCAATAGTTGCGGGATCGTCCAGGGGCTCACGTCCCTGTCTCCCGGGCCGCCGAGCGATTCCATCTGGCGCCAGGTGGAGACTTCGCCGCCGTGGCTGGAGCCGATAAGGACTCCTACCCGATCCGAATCGAAATCGCCCGACCCAAGGCCGCTCTGGCGCCAGGCCTGGACCGCTGCCGTCAGACCAAACTGGGCGAAGCGGTCCATCTGCTTCAAGGTTCGAGGCGCGATCTCGGGTGACGGTGTGAAGTCGTGGACTTCCGCGGCAATTTGGGTGTTGAGTCGTGAGGCATCAAACGCCGTGATCGCTCCAACCCCACTGCGACCGGCGCAGAGAGCATCCCAGAACGAATCGGCGTCGCACCCCAGGGGCGTCACCACGCCCATTCCAGTCACCGCGACACGCCTGGATTCGTTCATAGCTTCCAGCTTGTCGTCCTGAGCCGCAGCGAAGGACCTCCCGGTGGTTGCATGTGACCTCTCAGGCCATCATCTCCGGGAGATTCTTCGTCGCAGGCTCCTCAGAATGACAAGGCCTGATCGGCTTCGCGGTGCTCTTCGATTTCGAAGCCGAGGTCTTCGATCATGCACCAGGTGTCCTGGTAGGCTTGCCCGGGCTCGGTCAGATACCCGGACACGAATACTGAGTTGGCCGGGTAGAGGGCGAGCGGCTGCAGCGTGCGGAGGTGCACCTCGCGACCAGCGGAGACGCGGATCTCCTGCTTCGGGTTCAAAAACCGCATCAGACAAAGGATCCGCAGGCAGTCGTGGCCCGTGATGTAGCTGAGCCCGGCCAGCGGCGTGCCCTCAATGGGGAGCAGGAAATTGACTGGGATCGACTGCGGCTCCAGGGTGCGGAGTGCGAGGGCGACATCCACGATGTCCTGCTCGCTCTCCCCCTGGCCGAAGATGGCTCCGCTGCACAGGTTCAGGCCGACCGAGCGAGCGACCTGGAGCGTCTCCAGGCGATCCTGGTACGTGTGGGTAGTGCAGATCTCAGGATAGAAGCGCTCGCTGGTGTTGAGGTTGTGGTTGAGCTGTTCCACGCCCGCCTCCCGCAGCCGACGCGCGCGATCCTCGGTAAGCAAACCCACCGAGCAGCAGATGCCGATATCCACCTCGTCCTTGATGCGGCGCACCGCGTCGGTCAGGTAGTCGACCTCATGATCGGTGATCCCGCGCCCGCTGATTACGATGCAGTAGCGTCGGCTGCGGGCCTCAGCCGCCCGGCGCGCGCCCTCGAGCAGTCGATCGAATGAGACCAGCGGGTACTTCTCGATGTCAGCGGCCGAGACGCGCGACTGAGCGCAGTAGTGGCAATCTTCGGGGCAGAGTCCGCTCTTCGCGTTGATCAGCATGTGGAGGTGGACCCTTCGACCGCAGTAGTGCAGCCGCACCTTGTAGGCGGCGTCCAGGAGCTCCAGGATGCGATCGTCGGGGCAGTGCAGGACGGCGAGGCACTCGTCCTGGGTGAGCGCGTCGCCCGCGATGGATTTCTCAGCGAATTCCTGGAATGAAATGGCCAGTTCTCCTAATCAAGGCCGAACAGCAAATCAAGCGGGAGTGTGGATCCCATCTCCGCCAGAGAAACCCGGTCGAGCCGTTCAGCATAGGGTAGCGTACCCAGCAGAGGCGCTCCAGCCCAACGCTGCAAC
>DASXTD010000515.1:0-3205 GCA_036505655.1 Chloroflexota bacterium | reverse complement strand
GAAGCCGCCAGCGAGGTCCCCTAAGAGTCATTGACCTAGCGGCCGATCCGGGGTTTGCTAGGTCGCGGAGCCGTTGATATAGTCGGGAACTCGGACCTTCTTGGAGGACTGCTTGGCGCGCATCGCAGTAATTGGAGTTGGTTACGTCGGCTTGGTGACGGCGGCATGCTTTGCCGATCTCGGTAACCAGGTCACCGGCATCGATATCGACCGGGACCGCGTCAAGAAGCTTCAGAAGGGCAGCGCTCCCATTTTTGAGCCCCGGCTCGAAGAGATCATGGCGAGGAATGGCGAGGCGGGGCGGCTCAAGTTTACTACCGACTACGAAATGGGCCTGGATGGGGCTGAGTTTGTGTTCGTCGCCGTGGGCACCCCGAGTGGCGCCAGTGGCGAGGCTGACCTGACCGCGCCAGAGGCGGCCGCCCGCAGTATCGCTCGGGCCATGAAGGCGCCCCTGATCATCGTGAATAAGAGCACGTTGCCCATTGGCAGCGGCGACCGCTTGGAGCGCATCGTTCGGGAAGAGCAAACCGCGCCGATTCCCTTCCATGTGGTGTCGAACCCCGAATTCTTGCGGGAAGGCTCCGCCGTCGGCGACTTCCTGGCGCCCGATCGCGTGGTGTTGGGGTCCGATGACGCGTCTGCCGCCCAGGCAGTGGCTGAGCTGTACCGGGTCTTCAATGCCCCGGTGGTGCTCACGGACATTCGTACCGCTGAGATGATCAAATACGCCTCGAACGCTTTCCTGGCCACCAAGATCTCATTTATCAACGAGATGGCCGCGATCTGCGAGCAACTCGGCGCCGATGTCTCTCAGGTGGCGCAGGGGATGGGGCTGGACGCCCGGATCGGACGTAGCTTTTTGGATGCGGGCCTCGGTTTCGGCGGCTCGTGCTTCCCTAAGGATGTTCGGGCTCTGGAGTTCATGGCGTCCGTCCACGGCTGCCATCCGCAACTCCTACGGGCCGTATTGGACATCAATCGGGACGTCCGCAGGAGCGCCGTTCAGAAGCTGCGCGAGGCGCTTGGGTCCCTGCACGGCCGAACGGTCGGCGTCCTCGGGCTAGCCTTTAAACCAAACACCGACGACCTCCGTGAGGCACCTGCCCTGGAGATCATCCATCTCCTCCAGCACGAGGAAGCTCAAGTTCGAGCCTACGACCCCGAGGCGATGGAGGGTGCGCGAGCTTCCCTGCCGGGAATCGTGTTCGCAGCCGATCCGTACGATGTCGCGGTCGGGTGCGATGCCCTGGTGCTGGTGACGGAATGGAATGAGTTCAAGGAGCTGGACATGCGCCGGATCGCCGAAAGCATGCGCACGCCCGTGCTTCTGGACGGCCGGAACATCTACGATCCGCACACCATGGCCGAGGCTGGTTTTACGTATATCGGCGTGGGACGCTCCCCGCGAGCAGTCGCTGCCGGCGTGCCTCTCGCCACGGCGGCCACGACGTAGGCACTGAGATGCAGCTCGCCTTCCTGGAGTCGGAAGGCAGCCCGATTCGCCGCCAGTACCTCGCGCTCAAGCGCCAGTACCCGGATGCAATCCTCTTCTTTCAGCTGGGCGATTTCTACGAAACGTTCGAGCAAGATGCGCGTACCGTAGCCGAGGAATGCGACGTCGCGCTGACTTCGCGTGAGATGGGTCGCGGGGAGCGAGTGCCCATGGCCGGAGTGCCCGTCCATGCTGCCGAGACGTACATCGGTCGCCTGGTCGAGCGCGGCTACCACATCGCGTTGTGTCAACAGGTTGAGTCGTCGTCAGTGGCTACCGCCAAAGGTTCACTGGTCCGCCGCGAAGTTACCCGGGTCATTACGCCAGGCACAGTGGTGGATGCGGCTCTTCTCCAGTCAACCCGCGCCAACTACCTGGCGGCTCTGATCACCGAAGGGCAACGGACCGGCTTGGCCTACGCCGACATCAGCACCGGTGAGTTCGCTTGCGCCGAGCTGACGGGCCCGTCTCAGCGGGAGTTGGCGCGGGGGGAGCTGTGGCGGATCGAAGCCTCGGAGTGTCTGCTGGTAGAAGAGGAGAGTGCGCGTGACATCGTGCCCACCAGCACCTCGCTCACGACGGACCGATCGTTGTTCAGCGACCCTTCCAGCACACTCCGTGCTCAGTTCGGAGTGGCGAGTATCGATGCGCTAGGTCTCGGGGGCGCGGATCTCGCCGCGCGGGCGGCCGCCGCCATTTTGCGGTATGTGTCCCGTACCCAGGCTCCCGCTGGGCGGCTGCTGGACCACCTGCGCCTGTATGACCCCTTAGGACACATGGTGCTCGACCCGATCACCCGCGATCACCTGGAGCTGGTGCGGACGAGCCGAGGTCGAAAAGAAGGTTCGCTGCTGCACGCGTTGGATCGCACGCGTACGGCGATGGGAGCGCGCCTCCTCGCCCAGTGGCTCGGCCATCCGCTGCTGGATCGCGCCGCCATCGAAGCCCGTCTCGACGTCGTGCAAGCGTATTTGCTGGAAGGCGCCATAGCCCAGGGCGTTGCGGCCCAACTCGCCGAAACGCCCGACCTGGAGCGTCTCACCGGCCGTCTGAGTCAGCGTCTCTTAATGCCGCGAGAAGCGCTGGCCCTTGCCCAGGCCGCTGAACGCGCGGAGATCCTCGGCCAAACGCTGCGTCAGGCCGGCGAGCCGGCCCTCACGGCCTATGCGGATCGGCTGGCTCTGCCAGCGGATCTAGCGGCGCGAATCCGAGATCGCGTCGCCGATGATCCCCCGTTCTTTGGGGAGGGAGTGATCAGGCCCGGTCAGTCCGCCGAGCTGGATGAGCTACGGGCTGGCTCGACCGATGGCCGCCAATGGCTCCTGGATCTGGAGCGGCGTGAGCGCGAGCGCACCGGGGCCAAGGCGCTGAAAGTCGGGTACAACCGGGTGTTTGGGTATTACCTGGAGATCAGCGCCAGCGCTCTGGCCCAGCCGCTGGATCACTATCGGCGCCAGGAGATGGGCGTCGAGACATTGGGCCAATTACTCGAACAGCTGGGCTATCAGCGTCGGCAAACGGTCGCGAATGCCGAGCGGTTCGTCCTGACCGAGCTTCGAGAATACGAGACCCGCCAGGATCGCTCGCGGGCGAGAATGGCCGACCTGGAGCGCCACCTTTTCGATGAGCTTATCGAAGAGATTCTGGCCCATGGTCCAACGCTGTCTCGAGTGGCCGCGACGCTAGCAGAGCTGGACGTGCTCCTCGCCT
>DASXTD010000514.1:0-3766 GCA_036505655.1 Chloroflexota bacterium | reverse complement strand
CGCCCTCCAGCCACCTCGCGGCTACGGGTTCGATCCGGCGGCGATTTACCATCTGCCTGATCTGGCTCCGCCACACCCCTACCACGCGCTGTATCGCTGGCTGGCCGAGTCGCAGGACCGAGGCGGATGGGGCGCAGATGCCATTGTCCACGTTGGCAAGCACGGCTCGCTGGAGTGGCTGCCCGGCAAAGAAATCGGTCTGTCAGGGGAGTGCTTCCCCGACCTGTTCCAGGGCGACCTCCCGCTGATCTACCCGTTCATCATCAACGACCCGGGTGAAGGCACTCAGGCTAAGCGGCGGGCCCACGCGGTCATCATCGACCACCTCACCCCGCCTATGACCACGGCGGAAGGGTATGGCGAGATCGAAGAGCTCGCCCGGCTCGTCGATGAGTACTACCAGCTCGAAAAGCTGGATCCGAGCAAGCTGCCCCTTCTCCAGCAGCAGATCTGGGAGCTGATCCGCCAGGCCCGCCTGGACACAGATCTGGGCCAGCTCATGAATCGCGACGCGGCGACGCACACCCATGCCTGGGATCCTCAAGTACACGAGGACGGCGTGCCCTACACCATCTCAGACCTGTCCGGACGGGATTTCGCCCACCTGGTGGAGAATATGAACGGGTACCTGTGCGAGCTCACCAGCGCGCAGATCCGGGACGGCCTGCACATCCTGGGATCGGCGCCGGTGGACGATCAGCTCATCGACACCCTGCTCGCGCTGGTGCGTCTTCCCAACCTGGACATCCCCAGTCTGCGGGACGGAGTGGCGGGCTGGTTCGGTCTCGATCTGAAGGCGATCTTAGACGACCTGGGACAACGGCTCGAACAGCCAGCTCGGGAGATCGAAGAAGCCGTGGGGCATTCGCTTCCAACGCATGCTGATGCCCTGGAGGCGATCGACCTGGTGGCCAAAGGGTTGATCGAAAGCCTAGCCGCGGCCAGCTTTGCGGTCGAAGCTATCCCACGGGTTTTGTCTCTCCCTCTGGGAGAGGCCGCCCAACGCGGCGAAGCCGGCGACGGACCGGTGAGGGTGGATGCGCGTCAGTCCATGACCCAGACCCTGACGTTCGTCTGCGAGGAGGTGGTTCCGAACCTTCGGCTGGCCTCGGATGAGATCGACAATCTCCTGCATGCCCTGGACGGCGGCTTCGTCCCGCCCGGGCCGAGCGGGGCGCCCACCCGTGGCATGGCGCAGGTGCTCCCGACCGGGCGCAATTTCTACGGAGTGGATCCGCGGGCGATTCCCAGCCTGGCGGCCTGGCGGGTCGGGCAAGACCTCGCGGACGCCCTGGTTGCGCGGCACCTGGCCGAGACTGGGACGCACCCGGAGAGCGTGGGCATCTCGATCTGGGGCACCAGCGCGATGCGCACGCACGGGGACGACATAGCCGAAGTCCTGGCGCTCATCGGCGTGCGGCCGCGCTGGCAATCCGAGAGCCGCCAGGTGGTCGGCTTCGAGGTGATCCCGCTGGTAGAGCTGGGGCGGCCGCGTATCGACGTGATCTGCCGCATCTCGGGCTTCTTCCGCGACGCTTTTCCGCACCTCATCACCTTACTGGACGGTGCCTTTCGGGCAGTCTCCGGCCTCGACGAGCCACTTGACCAGAACCTCGTCCGCGCCCACGCATTGGCCGAGCAACAGCGGCTCGCTGATGATGGATTAGAGGCAGTTGAAGCTGCTCGCCGGGCGACTTACCGCCTGTTCGGGTCCAAGCCCGGCACGTATGGCGCCGGCATCCTACCGCTGATCGACGAACGCAACTGGCAGACGGCGGCTGACTTCGCCGACGTGTACGTAGGCTGGGGTGGTTACGCGTACACCGCTGAGGACTACGGGGTCGATGCCCATTCTGAGTTCAGCCACGCTCTCGAGTCCATTCAAATCGCGGTGAAGAACCAAGACAACCGCGAGCACGACATCTTCGACTCCGACGACTACTTGCAGTACCACGGCGGAATGATCGCCGCCATCCGATCGCTGGCCGGGAAGAACCCCCGTCGCTATTTTGGGGACTCAGCTGACCCGTCCCGGGTGAAGGTGCGCGACCTTAAAGAGGAGTCGCTCCGGGTGTTCCGCTCCCGCGTCATCAACCCCAAATGGGTGGAATCGATCAAGAAGCATGGCTACAAGGGCGGGCTGGAGCTCGCCAACACAGTCGATTTCTTGTTCGGCTATGACGCGACCGCGCAGATCGCCGAGGACTGGATGTATGAGCGGGTTGCGGAAATCTACGCCCTCGATCCCGAGATGCAGGCCTTCTTTCGCCAGAGCAACCCGTGGGCTTTGCGCGACATTGCGGCGCGGCTTCTAGAAGCGGCCGATCGAAACATGTGGCGCGAACCGGGTCCGCTTCGAGCCGCGCTACAGCAGGTCTATCTCAGCATCGATGGCGAGCTCGAAGCCGCGGCGGGCGGACCAGCGCCAGCTTCGAGAACCTAGCGGAGGGGCCGAGTCTACTCGTCCTGGTCGAGCTCGAAGGTCGCGTGCAGGGCACGAACCGCTTCCTCAACTCGAGCTTCTTCGATGATGCACGTGATCTTGATGTCAGAGGTGGTGATCGTATCGATGTTGATGCCATGCTCAGCCATCGTGGTAAACATGCGGGCGGCGTAGCCCGGATCGCTCTGCAGCCCGGTTCCCACGATGGACACTTTGGCCAGGTTGGTGATGTTATCCACCTTGGTCGCGCCCATTTCCCGGGCCGCTTCCTGGGCGACCCTCACCGCCTCCGATTGATCGGCGCGGGCAACCGTGAAGGAGATCTCGGCAAGGCCCTCTACGCTGGCCTGGATGATCACGTCCACGTTGATGCCCGCCGCAGCGAGGGGCTGGAATAGCGCCGCCGCCAACCCCGGCCGATCGGGCACCCCGGCCACCGTGACCTTGCCCACGTTGAAATCGTGAGTGACGCCGCGGACGCGATTGCGAAACTCCATACCCTCTCCCCGGTCGATGAGCGTTCCGGGCTCGTCGTTAAAGCTCGACCGTACTTCAATCGGCAAGTCGTATAGCTCGGCCAACTCGACCGCACGCGGGTGCATGACCCGGGCACCCATCTGGGCCATTTCGAGCATTTCTTCATAGGAGATGCGGTCCAGCTTCCGCGCGTCCGGAACGATGCGCGGATCCGCCGTGTAGATGCCATCGACATCCGTGTAGATCTCGCAGCGGGGCGCCTGCAGTGCGCAGGCCACGGCGACCGCGGTGGTATCCGAGCCGCCCCGACCGAGGGTGGTGATGTCGCCTTCCTCGGTCACTCCCTGAAAGCCAGTCACGATCACACAGCGACCACTCGCGAGCTCCGACCGCACGCGATCCGGCCGTACTTCAGTGATGCGTGCCTTGGAATGCAGGCGATCCGTGCGAATCCCCAACTGTGCCCCCGCCAGCGAGACGACCGGGCAGCCGCTTGCTTCCAGCGCCATGGCCAAGAGTGTGGCGGAGACCGTTTCCCCTGTGGAGAGCAGCACGTCCAACTCGCGCTTGCTAGGCTCGTCGGAAACGGATCGGGCCAGGTCGATCAAGCGATCGGTGGTATCGCCCATGGCGCTAACCACTACGACTACCTGATTACCTGCGTCGTGGCTGTGTTGGACCCGCTCCGCGACCGCGCGAATGCGATCGGCGTTCGCAACCGAGGTGCCACCGTATTTCTGGACAATCAGCACAGCCGATATCGCAATCTAGATCTCCTCAATAGTCGCGCCTTGCTCGCGCACGCTCGCCACCATGGGCCGGCCGGTCAACCCATCGCGCGACGCG
>DASXTD010000513.1:0-11181 GCA_036505655.1 Chloroflexota bacterium | reverse complement strand
GACCGATGATAGCCTCCTCAGCCGCCAGCACCTCTTGCACTTTCGGCTGCAGACCCTCAGGCAAGCTGTTCGCCCGCCGCTTGAGCAAGTGCAAGCTTTGGATTGCCTGACGACGCAGCGACTGATGGAGCGAACGCTGATAGAAGGGCGTGAACGGCTCGGGACTGAAGGCTGAATCCTTTGGGTCTCCGCTCAGCGCCAAATGCAGCTCTGCCGTACGCTGGCCCAGCAGCCGGGCAGACTCCAGGTAGAGTCCAACCGGGGTGCAGGCTTCGGTCGGAATCTCATGCTGAGCCAGATCGACCAGGCGGCCTTCCGGCAACACAGGCGGTACTCCAGTCTCCCAGGTCAGCGCTCGCTCGAAGAACAGCGCCAAATCGTCCAGGGTGTACCGCCAGGCATCACCCTGGTTGGGAACGAACTCGGTGACCACAGCCACCGTGCTCGACTCGCGCAGGGGCGCGTGGTAGTCCAGCCGACCCAGAACCGCCGGAGCGCGTCCAAACCGTTCCCGCTCCGTGAGGAACTGGCCGACCTCGACTTCCGGATTCACTCCTTCGTCCAGCCGTCGGAACAGCTTCAGCATCAGGCGGCCGCCGAAGGTCACCGAAGAATTGCTCTGCTCCTCCTTCCCGACCAATGGCGTCAACGTTCCATCTCGACCAGCCACCAGGCCATTCGTGACCGGGCGCGCTGAGGCCACCAACTCACCGGTTTGACCCCGCAGATGGCGTCGCCGCAGGATTGTCTGCAGAAGTCGGTTGCAGAACGCCTCGTCCCACAACGCGTCCATCAGGACCGCTTCATCGTCGGCTCCCCCAGGGCCCAACCGCGCTACGATCGCTTGAGGAGATTCCGCCCCCACCCGCCGCGCCTCCCCGCCACGCGCGACGGTCATGGGGAGCACATACGTATCGCTCTCGCCCTCCCGGTAGTCGACACCCAGGATGAGCAGGCACGCATTCAGCGCCCCGTTCAGCCCTCCCAGCGGCACGACATCACGGATGGTCACGCCGCGGACGGCCCGCGCCTTCCCCCGAAACCAGCGCCGCTCGGCGACGTACGTGGTCAGCGCAAGCTCAACGATGCGCTTCTGCCGGCCACCGAGCAGCTCCATCCAATTTCCGCTACCTGCCAGCACCGGCAGTTGGCTGGTCGGCGGGAACGGCGCCGCCTCCACCCGCTCGGGCGCCAGAGCGAACCAGAAGAAGGTGTGCGGGGCCATGGTGAGGAGGTAAGGATCGGTTCCGATGGTGGGGAAGTTGGAGTGGCTGAACAGCTCGATCGGGACCATGCCCGCCCACGTGGCCAGGTCGAGATGCACTACCTGCGCGAACCGGGAGAGGTTTGCTACCACCAAGATCCGCTCTTCGCCGAGGATCCGCAGGAAGGCGAGGATCTTAGAGTTCTCCGGCGCCAGCATTTCCATAGTTCCCCGCCCGAATGCCTGGTAGCGTTTGCGCAAGGCAATCAGGCGCCGCATCCACCACAGCATCGAAGACGGATTTGAATGCTGAGCGGCCACGTTGACCGCCTCATAGTGGTACTCGGGGTCAACGATGATCGGGAGATAGAGACTTTGGGGGTTCGCGCGCGAGAAGCCGGCGTTGCGGTCGGGGCTCCACTGCATCGGGGTGCGTACCCCGTTGCGATCGCCCAGGTAGACGTTGTCACCCATGCCGATCTCATCCCCGTAATAGAGGACCGGCGTGCCGGGCAGCGAGCACAAGAGCGCGTTCATGAGCTCGATGCGACGGTCATGGTTGCCGAGCAGGGGAGCCAGCCGCCGCCGGATGCCCAGGTTAATCCGGGCCTCCATGTCCCTGGCGTACACCCGGTACATGTAATCACGGTCCTCGTCGGTGACCATTTCGAGCGTGAGCTCGTCGTGATTGCGCAGGAATAGTGCCCACTGGCATCGCTCCGGGATTGCCGGCGTCTGCTTGAAGATGTCCACCACCGGAAAGCAGTCCTCGGTCCGCAGGGCCATGAACAGGCGCGGCATGACGGGAAAGTGGAATGCCATGTGGCATTCCTCGCCATTGCCGAAGTAGGCGGCCGCGTCATCCGGCCACTGATTAGCCTCGGCCAGCAGCATCCGGTTCGGGTAATGCTCGTCCACGTAGCTGCGCAGATGCTTCAGGAACTCGTGGGTCTCGGGCAGGTTCTCGCAGCTGGTTCCGTCTCGCTCGTACAGGTAAGGCACCGCGTCCAGCCGCATGCCATCCACGCCCATCTTGAGCCAGAAGTCCATCACTCGGAGCACTGCTCGCCTCACATCGGGTGAGTCGAAGTTCAGGTCCGGCTGGTGCGAGTAGAACCGATGCCAGTAATAGGACCGCGCGACCGGATCCCAGGTCCAGTTGGAAGACTCAAAGTCTTTGAAGATGATCCGCGCTTCGGCATAGCGGTCAGGCTTGTCGGTCCACACGTAGAACTGACGCCAGCGGGAATTGGGCGGCGCCTTCCTCGCCCGCTGGAACCACGGATGCTGGTCCGACGTGTGGTTGATGATCAGCTCGGTAATGACCGCCAGCCCTCTCCGGTGGGCCTCCCGAATGAAATGCCGGAAATCGCGAAGGGCCCCGTAGCTCGGGTGGATCGCCCGGTAATTAGCGATATCGTAGCCATCGTCTCTGAGCGGCGAGGGGTAGAAGGGCAGCAGCCAGATCGCGGTGACGCCGAGCTCCTGGATGTAATCGAGCTTCTGGACCAGCCCGGCGAAGTCGCCGATGCCGTCGCCATCACTATCGAAGAAGGCCCGCACGGGCACTTCATAGATGATGGCGTCCTTGTACCAGAGGGCATCGCGCTCGAATACCGAGCCGCTGTCATCAGACCGGGGCCTCGAGCTTCTGGGCTGTCGTCCTGAGCGCAGCGAAGGACCTCCCGGCGATTGCAAGCCAGTTTTCAGAGTTGCCGGTTCCGGGAGATTCTTCGTTCGCTTCGCTCCTCAGAATGACGCGGCGGAGAAGAGCCCTGCCCCGTCGGGGGCTTGGGGGCTCCGCCCTCAAATGAGAAAGGGCTGGTGGGTGGGCCTTCCTCTAAAGGTAATAGTCGAAGTCACGTTCCGAACGGACCCGTCTCCGCACTCGGAATATATGGGCAGGGAGCACATGTGGATCTAGCTCGACGTAGTTGCGGGACCCCTGCCACAAGTAGCGAGCATCGGTCAGCAAGTCGTGCACCTGGAACGGCGTCTCCGCATCCAGCCCCAGCCAGTCCAGGTCCAGCTGCACCCAGCCTGCCTGCGCGAAATGGGGATCCAGGCCCACCACCATGAGCATCACGTTTTCCGGATCTGCCGTCTTCTTGCTGTAGCAGAGGAGCTGATCATTGTCTGTCTCGTGGAACAGGATGTCCCAATCCTGCTGGAGGGCCGGGTTGGTCTGGCGGATGCCATTCACCTTGGCGATCAGATCGCGCAGGCTGTCCCGCTGCTCGAGGTCCCAGTGGCGGATCTCATATTTTTCCGAGCTCGCGTATTCCTCCGCGCCGGTGGTTCGAGGCTCGACTTCGCACAGCTCGAAGGCAGGCCCGTAGATGCCGTAGTTGGCTCCGAGCGTCGCCGCCAGGGTCAGACGCGTCACGAAGGCGGGCCGGCCGCCCGATTGCAGGTACTCGCTCAAGATATCAGGCGTGTTCGGCCACAGATTAGGACGGAAGTAGTCGCGGACTTCACTATGATTCAGCTCGTTGAGGTAATCGGTGAGCTCCCCCCTGGTGTTACGCCAGGTGAAGTAGGTGTAGGACTGGGTGAACCCTACCTGGGCCAGCCGATACATGACCCTGGGACGGGTGAACGCCTCGGACAGGAAGATCACGTCTGGATTGGTGGCTTTGATCTCGGCGATCAGCCATTCCCAGAAGGCAAATGGCTTGGTGTGCGGGTTATCCACGCGAAAGATACGTACACCCTGCTCGATCCAGTAGGTGACGACGTCTTTGCAGGCCTCCCACAGCTCGCGCCACTTGCGGCTCTCGAAGTCGAGCGGATAGATGTCCTCATACTTCTTGGGTGGGTTCTCCGCGTACTGCACCGAACCGTCAGGCCGAATCCGGAACCACTCCGGGTGCTCTTTGACCCAGGGATGATCGGGCGAGCACTGAAACGCCAGGTCCAGCGCCACTTCGATCCCCAACTCGCGAGCGTGGTGGGTGAGCCGACGGAAATCCTGGATGCTTCCCAGCTGCGAATGCACCGCCGTGTGGCCACCCTCCTCGGAGCCAATGGCCCACGGGCTGCCCGGATCATTCAGGGACGCGAGCGCTGCCCCGCCCTTACCCTTGCGATGCGTGTGCCCGATGGGGTGGATCGGCGGCAGGTAGAGCACGTCGAAGCCCATGCCTGCGATATAGGACAGCCGATCTTCGCAATCCCGGAAGGTTCCATGGGTGCCGGGCTGGCTGGTGGCTGAGCGCGGGAATAGCTCGTACCAACTGCTGAATCTCGCTCGCTGCGGATCCACCACGAGAGGGTAAGTCGGGCTGCCATTGGGGTCCACACGGCCGTCTTCGGCCCGCTCGACCAGCTCTGAAAGGTTCGCATCTAGCGCCTGGGCGAGTCTATCTTCCATGGGCGCCGGGCCCACCAGGTCAGCGGCCACGAGGCTCAGGCGATCTCGATGCTCCGGCGAGCCGCTCTTCGCGGCCTGAGCGAGCATGCTGGCTCCGACCTGAAGCTCCAACTCGAGCTCCTGCCCCGCATCGATCCGCTTCCGCAGGTCTCTCTGCCAGGTGCCCAAATGATCCACAACGGCCAGCACGGTGTACTCGTACCGGCCGATTTCGGTGACCGTGAAAGTTCCGTGCCAGCGGTCATTCCCGGACGCCTCCATGCGGACGCGTCGCCAGTCACAAGCTGGCATCCTATAAAGCAGCCAGCACGAGAGCGCGTCGTGGCCGTCCGCGTAGATGTCGGCTTCAACGGTTACCGGTTCCCCCAGCGTGCGCTTGATGGGATAGCGGCCGCCCCCGACGGAGGGCGTGACTCGCTCGATAGAGATTCGGGAGGGTGGAGCGTTGATCCTCGTGTGTGACCGCGTCGAAGATCTCCCCAAGCGTGGAGAGCGGCATGGGTGCGATTGCGATGTCCGCGCGAGTGGGTGCCGCGCTCGTTAACAGGCGAGCACAGGTGCTCCGCTCGCGTATTGGTGCCCCGCTCCGCTCTCGAGAGGCTTTCCTACATGGTGCTCGCGGGCAGTGAGTGCCCAATGAAGGGTAGATGATGGTTCGGTGAAAGCGCCATGATGCCTGGCATAGCAGGAGCGTGTTGATGGCCGTCGACAAACTGCGTATCGTGCTCCCCGACCTCATCTCCAATTCGTATTTCCCGGCCATTGCCGCCGTGGAGCTAGGCTATTTCGCGGAAGAAGGCTTTGAGGTCGACCTCAAGCTGCATTTCCCAGTCACGAAAGCGATGGAGGCGCTGCGCGACAGCGAGGTCGACTTCGTGGCTGGCGCCGCCCATGCCACCCTGCACGCCTTTCCGAGCTGGCAGGGCGCTCGTTTATTGGTCGCGCTGGCCCAGCATATGTACTGGTTCCTCGTGCTGCGCGCCGACCTGCATGTCCAACGCGGCGATCTGCCGACGATGAAGGGGCTGCGCATTGGCGCTGCACCCGGACCCGATGCGGGGCTGCGCCGGCTGCTGATCGAAGGCGGAATCGATCCCGAGCGCGAGGGCGTACAAATCGGGCCGGTTCCAGCCGCGGCGGGAGGCAGCGTGTCGTTCGGGATTACGGCGGCGCAGGCGCTAGAAGACGGCACGATAGATGGCTTCTGGGCCAATGGCATGGGTGCCGAGGTGGCCGTGCAACGCGGCGTCGGCACCGTTGTGCTGGACGTCCGGCGTGGCGATGGTCCCGAGCAGGCCCGCCACTACACGTTCCCTGCGCTCGTCACCACCGAGCAGCGCATCGCTAACGCGCCAGAAAGTGTGGCCGCGGCGATCCGAGCAATCGTGCGTGCTCAGGCCGCGCTGCGCGAGGATCCCGGCCGCGCCACCGAGATCGGCCGCCGCCTATTCCCGCTCCAGGAAGCGGAGCTCATCGCCGAGCTCATCCGCCGCGACCTGCCCTACTACGACCCAGCCATCTCAGAAGAAACGGTCGCTCACCTCAACCACTTCGCCCATGCCTCGGCCCTGCTCTCCCGGGACGTCCCGTACGACCAGGTCGTCGCTACCCAGTTCAGTGAGCTGTGGAAGAGTTAGCCACTTACTTCCGGAAGTATCTGAGCTCGAAGGTGCGGCAGCCATCTTCTGAGCGCCAGGGGCCGTGGGGCATGCCGGGGGGCCGACACGCATACATGCCGGCGCAAAAGGTCTGATCGAGGGTGAGGTCGTGAAGGCTGCCTTCGATGATCCAGACTTCTTCCCAGAAGTCGTGGCGTTGCACGCCCATCGAGCTCGTATCGGCTCCCGGCGCAAACTCCAGCATGCGTGTGTAATTACCCGTCTCCGGATCGCGGCTCAAGATTTTTTCAGTTAGGCCGGGCACGCCGCCGACTTGCTGGCTGGGAATCGTGGCTGGATCGAAGAATTCGAATTCTGGCTTAGGCATCGTCAGGCCCTCCAATCACGCGGACACGCCGCTAACTCCCCAGGTTTCTGGCCCTGCCATCATTCTGTTGACGCGGACACGCCGCTAACTCCCCAGGTTTCTGGCCCTGCCATCATTCCATTTCGCCATGAGCGCGGACAGGGCCGGCTCGGTATTCGTACTGGCAACGGCTCAAGGCCCGCCCATCGGCGGTGACGAGCTCGCCCTGGAATCGCCAGTGGCCCGTGCGCGGCGGTGGTCGCAGCGCGGGTACGGTTCCTGAGAACAGAGCCAAGCCAGGCCCACGCATCCCGGGGTTTATGAGATTGAGCAGATCTTCAGGCCGCAGGATTTCGGCCAATGGTCCCTCCTGGTACTGACGTCGGCGCTGGCCGCGGCTGAGCCAGCTATCCAGGACGAGCTCATCCCAAAAGGGAAGAAGTGTCTCCAATGGCCAAACCGTCCCTCCCACAATCTTTGGGAAGGCCTGCTTGGCCGGGATCATGTCGGTGCGCTCCAGCTCGCGGTCGGTGTGGTCGCTGCCGACGCCAACGAACGTCCCGGACCGGGTTACCAGCAGCACGAACTCCACTTCGCCCGACGACCAGCCAATACTGGCGGGCAGCTCACCATCGACCTGCAACTCGGCACCCGGGTAGACAACAGGCACTTCAGGCGGCGGCGGAATTCCCTGCTCTGCGAGCTCGTCGATGTGCCGTTGAACCGCTATGCGATCGCGCCCCGTGTATCCGGCCAGCAGCACTTGTCGTGGCGTGAATCGAACCCTCCGGCCAGTCGCCGCGTTGATGAGGCTTAAGCTCACCGGGTGATCGACGCTCCCTTCAACTGCTTGCCGAAGAAGCTCAATGTTCGCTCCCAGGCGAGCTTGGCCGCCTCGGGCCGATAGCGGGGGCCGGTGTCATTAAAAAACGCGTGCGGCGCGTCGTCGTAGATATAGAAAGCGAAGTCCTTGCCCGCCGACTTCATCGCCGCCCCTAGATCCGGGGCGAACTTGTACCCCACTACCGTGTCGGCGGTCCCATAGTGGCCCTCGACCGGGCATTGCACTGCCGATAGCTTGTCCAGCTCCGGAGGCTCTCCGTAGTAGATCTCGGCGGCATCCAGCTTGGCTCCGGCCACCAGCAACTGGCCGAGAACACCTCCGCCCCAGCAAAAACCAACCGCGCCGATGGCGTCATTCCAAACATCGGGCTGGCTGCGCAGATAGTCGATTCCGGCAACGAGGTCCGGGACGTAGGTCGACAAGTCCCGCTCGCGGTCCCAGAGCGCAGCTCGCTTGAGCTCGTGGGCATCACGCTCAGGTAGGTTGAGAGCTGCGATGGCGGCGTCCAAGTCGTGCGCGTGCCGCACTCGGCCCATCATATGGATAGCGTGGTGGTCGATGCTCTGATAGACCTCGTCATTGCAATAGAGATCGGGCACCAGGGCCAGATACCCCTCGCGGGCAAAGCGGCCGGCCAGGTCTTTGTAATGGTCGTCGGTTCCACTGATCTCATGGATCAGAATCACAGCCGGCCAGGGCGGCGACCCCGCTGGTTTGGCGAGATCCGCCTTAACTGACCGGCCTCGGCTGGGGTAGCTCACAGACTCGACATCATTCTTCTCGGCCAAGTTCATCCCCCACCTTCAATGGGCCCGATTCTAGCAGGGCTCAGTTGATGGTTCCGACAGGGCGCGGATAGACTCACGTCGCGAAACGGGCAGGAGGTGGGCGGATGCCGATGGAGATTACGCAGACATGGGATGACGACCGGCTTCGGCAGGAGCGCGTGGCGCTGGTTCAGCAGCAGATGCGCGAGCAGGGAGTTGGCGCCCTCTACATCGGCGATGGCACCACGGTTCGCTATTTGCTCAACATCAAAGTACCGAGCGTCCAGGCGTTCGTCCCACCCTCGGGAGATGTGCTCGCCTTCGTGCGCCCACGCGACGCCGGGTACGTCAAGCTCCAGTACAGCAACATCGTCGAGCCGCCGTACGACTCCGCCATGGCGTGGGGACCCGAAGGAGGCGCGGACGCGGGCGCGAACAAGCTCGCTGCCTTCATCGAGGACCTGATGGCCCAAAATGGCGTGGCCGGGGAAGCGCTCGGAGTCGATACGCTCTCGTTTCCCGCCCTGGCCGCCTTCAACGCCGCCGAGATTAAGCTGACCTACGGGCAACCTTGCATCGAGATGGCGCGAGCCGTGAAGACCCAGGATGAAATCGCCATCTACCGCACCATCGGCGACCAGTACACACACACTGTCCGCGCCTTCCGCGAGGCCCTGCGGCCGGGCATCAGTGAGAACGAGCTGGCCGGCCTCGTGGTGAGCGCGTGGTACGAGGCGGGCGGCGAAGAGATGGCTCAGCTCAACGTATGCGCCGGAGAAAACATGAATCCGTGGCGACGCTGGCCGACTCAGCGCGCGGTGCGCGATGAAGAGTTCGTCGGCCTGGACCTGCACGGTTTCGGCCCCGGCGGGTTGCGCGGTGATGCGTCCCGCACCTTCTACGTGGGCGAGTATCCGACGACCGAGCAGCGCGATCTATACAAGCGCGCCCACGATTATCTGCTCGGCACCATCGACGCTTTCCACGGTGGCCGCACATACGCCGACGCTCTGGCGCGGGTGCCCAAGATCGCCTCCAAGTACGAGGCGCAGATGTACAACTACCACGTGGCGCACGCCATCGGAATGAGCCACTCCGGCTACCCCGAAGTGAACAATCGCAAAGCGCCGCTGAGCGATACGCTGAAGCCAAACCAGGTGCTATCGGTCGAGTGCTTCTTCGCGGAAGAGGGCGCCACCCAGGCAGTCAAGCTGGAAGAAATGATCGTGGTCCGCGATGGCGCGCCCGAGATTCTCACTCTCGACGTCCCCTTCGACGAGCGCTTTATCTAGCGAACAAGCTCGATGGGAATGGCTCGACGAGGACCGAGACGGACCACCGCGAAATGGTGGTCGTACGACCAGGCCCGGTAGCGGCGCGTACGCTCGATAGCCGCGAAGGCCTGTCGGTCTGCCAGGGAAAATGGCTGGTCGGGCCATTGCTCTCCAAACTCCCAGGCGCGTTCATAGTCCTGCGGGTCCACCCGCTCACAGCGCAATCCGCGCGCGAGGAGACTCTTTACGGACCCGTCTGCTCGAGACACACCGTAGCGACGGAAAAGCATCGACCACAGCTCGGTGACCATCGGGTCGATGGTCCAAAGCTCCTCGTGGCTATTCCGAATCGCGTTTTCCGCCCCTCGTGCCTCGGCGTGAAACTGATCGTCGTCCACTAGCAGCGCGAACAGGGCTCCGGTGTCGCTGAAGATCATCCCAGAGTGCATCCGCAATCATCTGATCGTGATCCCGCGATGCGTTGACAGGGGCCCCCCAATGAAGAATCCCGACCATGTCGCTCAGATCGGTGGGGGGTGGGCTGTTCTCGATTAATTCCTTCTGGATCAGATCGCGGATCACTGCCGTCATGGGACGACCATATCGAACGGCGGCCTCGCGCACCGCGTTGTACTGCTGTTCCGTTAGATAGATGGGCACCGATTTGTTCTTCATGATGCACTCCCATGCTCGCAATCATGATATCAGAAAGCCATTACGATATCAATTAGCGTCAATCCCTGCTTGCGGCGGCGCGTGCATATTCGGCTGCGATGTCCTCGCCCTGATAGGAACCGATGTCGTACCAGGGCCAATCGGTGGGAAGCAATTTGTGATGGCTGCGGATCTCCTCGTAGGGCACGCCCGGCTGGGCTCCATCTGGCGTCGCGCCGTCTACGCATGCACGCACCGCGTCCAACAGCCGACGGCGCAGCCAGATCACCGCGGCGTCGGAAGCACCCAGGTGCTCCCGGGTGCGATCGTAGATCGGCCCCATGCTCTCCTGTACGGCCATGTCCTCGTTGGTGTTGGAAGGGATGCCGGTGAAGCTGCGCCGCTCGCGCATGGCCACTCGGTCCTGCAGAAACCGGTTGGCCATGCTGCGTGTCTTGGTGCCGTCCGGGAGCAGGTCCACACCGGGCGTGGAGCGGCGTCGGTCGAGCGTGCCCGGGTGGTCGATCGCCCGCGTGGGGCTGTAGTAGACGCTGTAATCCCAGTTGTGCTCGTCGTCGATCGGCACGAACATGTGGATGTGCCCGAACCCGCGCGGCGGCACGATGCACGAGCAGGGGAAGACAAAGTTGGTCGTGCGCACGTAGTTGAACTGGTCCGCCTTCTCCACCGGTGTGCGGATCGCTCCGTAAACAAACCCGAACGGCGTGTCGCGCATCTCGAAGCGGGGCACCGTGTCGAGGGAAAGATCGGACTTGTGCAGGATCAGCTTGTCGAGCCCGGAATGCAGCACATCACCATGCGACGAGTCGACCACGCCCTCGACCCCCTGCAGGTAGCTGCACTCCTCCCGCACCTTGGCGATACTGCGGTTCGTGTTCGGCACCAGTGTCCATTCGTAATTCGGAAACGACGGCTGCTGTGCGGACGACCCCATGTAAGCCCAGACGACGTCCCCCTGCTCGTGGGTGGCGTAGGCGACGTGTCGCACTCGATCCTTGAAGTTGCTGTCCGGCGGCTCGCAGGGCATCTCGAGGATGCGTCCCTCCACGTCCACCTTCCAGCCGTGGTAGAGACAGCGC